>VHCX01000002.1 GCA_016871615.1 Verrucomicrobiota bacterium | reverse complement strand
CCGCCGCCGCCCATGCCGCCGCCCATGCCGCCCATGCCGCTGACTTCGACACGGGGAATCGTGAAGACGCCACCCATGCCACCGCCACCGCCACCACCCATGCCGCCGCCACCACCGCCGCCGCCTTGACCGCCGCCCTGGCCACCTTGCGCAACCGCCGGGGTCATGCCGGTGACGCTCTGCAAGCCCTCCATGAAGGTGTTCGGGTTGACGCGCCACCAGCGGGAGTGGAGCTGACTGGCCTCCGGGAGACGCTGGCGGAACATGATGCCCCACTCTTCGACGGAGTACTTCAGCGGTTTTTCCGCCACGCTGGTGATGATCTCCAGCACATCGGCAAGGCGAAGGTCCCGGAGAGCCGGGTTGATGCGGACCGGAACGTTGTTGAGGTCGACCGGCTCGGCCGCCTGCTGCGCCTGCTGCGGCTGACCGGTCAGCGGATCCACCCCACCGACCCCCTGGGTGGCGAGCGGCAGGTCGGCCTGCGAGTTCACCACATAGGCCAGACCCTTCTTCTCGGGGTCCCGGAGGCGGGTCTGCTCGTCGAGGTACTTGACGACCTCACCCAGGGGAAGCCCGTCGAACTTGATCTCGTTGATCCGGATGGTGTCCAGCTTGTGGTAGATCGCCTGGCGGCCTGCGCCGGTGTAGACCCGGTTGGTCTTGGCGATCGGATTGGCGATCGGGAGCTTGGACTTGGGCTGCTCCCAGTACTGCTCGACCTCCAGGAGCTTGTCCTTGTCAGTCAGGAGTTTCTCGCGGTGGGCGCGGGTGTACTTGGATTCGCGGATGATGTTGAGGTATTGGTAAGCGGGAGCGCTGTCGGGATCGATCTTGATGGCCTCCTGCAGCTTGGCCTCGGCGCGATCGAAATGGCCCATCTCGAAGGCCAGCTTGCCGTCCTGGACGGCGATGGCGGCGGCGAGCTTGTTGGTCCGGTCCTGGCCGACGTGGCTCAGGGCCTCCTCCGAGGGCACGCGACCCACGAGGTTGGCCAGGCGCTGGTCGTTCTCACGCTTGAAGTTCTTGGCCTTGATGTGGTTGGGGTCGACCTTCAGCAGGCGCTTGACCTGGAGGTCGGCTTCCTTGTAGTCGCCGGCCTTGGCGGCATTGTAGGCCAGCGCCAGGCGGGTCGAGGTGAAACCCTCGATGGTGACGGCTCGCTCCTTCTCGACGCTCGAGCCCAGCTCCTCGGTGAGATTCCAAGCATCCTCATAGGACTTCGCGGCCGACACGAGGTCGCCCTGCCGCGAGGCGTTGGCGGCGGTCTCCAGCGTCTTGCGAAGGACGATGGCTTTTTCCTCGCGCCGTACGGCGATCTCTCCGGCCTCCTGCGCCACGGCGCGGGTGGAGGCGGCATCGAACGCGGCAATGAGTGCGACGAGACTCAGGATCTTCGAGACTTTCGTCATGGGGGTCTTCACGGGTTGGGCTGAAAAGGGCATGGAACGAGCCGGATTTGGGGATTACCGTGCCACGGTGGTTCTTACGGAATTGGGGGCGGACACTACAAGTTCGTCTTTCTCGATGGCAACAATCTTGTGGACCGCGCCGGAGAGGGTGATGGCATCGCCGACACGCTTCTGGGGGAAGTCGCGGCGGTCGGCCTCATAGCGGAGGTCGGCCGAATACCCCTGGGTGCGGCGGAAGTTCTTCCCCTTGGAGAGGTTGAAGGTTTCCCGGGTGGAGATGAGTTCGCAGACGAAGTTCGTCGGCGCCTCCTTGGGACCCTGGACCTCGACCAGCCGGAAGAGCTGGTCCTTGTTCTCGGAGCCGACGGCGACCGACTCGACCATGGCCCGGCGGGCATTGACAGTCTTCTCGTAGTCGCGGCGTACCGAGAACTGGTAGCGCGGGGACTCCGGAGTCCCGGCCACCTGCTCAAAGGCGATCTCAAGCACCAGGTCGTGCGGGGCCACGTAGGTGAGTCCGGCGGCACCGGTGTCCGGACGGGCACGCGTGGGCTCGAGGCGTCCGCCGGCGGCGCGGGCCCAGGTGATCGGGTTGAAGGTGTAGTGGTCGGGCTTGGCCAGCACGACGGGCGCCTTGGCCGTGACCCGCTGGAGCGAGGCGAGGTTCGTCTCCAGGTTCTCGGGAACCAGGGGCTTTTGCTTGGCCCCGGCGAACTGTTGGAGGGCGCTCTCGAGATCGGAGCGGACCTGGGAGACCGCGAAGACGAGGTAGACGGCCAGGCCGGCGACCGCCAGCAGCACGACGCCCAGCACCAGCTTCTCGTAATGTTTCTTGATGAATTCCATGGGTTCCGGGAATTGCTGCCTATCGGCGACCCGCCTTCGGCGACTGGGCCGCGGACGGGGGCGGTGCCAGTCGAACCACCTCGAAGCCCACGGTGACCTTGATCGACTTCTGCTCGAGCACGACGTCGCCCACCTTGCCGGAGGCCGCCGGGGCGGGAGCGGCCGCCTGCGTGGCCGGGGGCATGGTGCCCATGCCGGGTCGCAGGCCGTAACGGGCCATCATCGCCATCATGGTGTTGGCCTGGCTGACAGGAGCGGCCTCGCCCCCCTCGGCGCCATCAGCCGACGGACGTTCGACATTCAGGGTCTTGAGCACGTAGGCGTTGGAGGCGCCGACAAACCGGCCGAGCACCTCGCCCAGCTCGGAGCTGAAGCACTGGAACTGGATCTCGTAGGGGTGGATGCTGGCGCCGATGACGGAGTTGGTGCCCACCTTCTTCGACAGGAGGTCCCCCGAGCCGGCCATCTCATTGGTGCCGATGGACGTCCGCTTGATCGAGACCAGCGAGTGGATCTTGGAGGCGAAGAGGATCTCGGTGAACTCGCGGATGTCGGTCAGCGCCAGCGCCAGCGGCTGGAGGGTGTTGGGCGCAAGGCGGAGTTCCCGGCGCTGGGTGTCGAAGGTGAAGCTGTACTTCGAGGACCCGGACCCCGTGGCGGAGGAGCCGGAGGGGAGCTTGACACCCCGCCGTTCGGCCGAGCGCTCAAGGTCGGTGATGGTCCGGGTGAGCAGGGCCTTGAAGGAGGCGTCATCCAGGGAGGCGAAGACCGGGGACTGGGAGAAGGTCGCCAGCGACTGGGCCTTGAGTTCGGCCACGCGGGCCTGCTCGGCCTTGGCCAGCTCGATGTTCTTGGCGCTGGGATACGGCTCCCGCTTGACGAGGGTGTCGTACTCGTTTTTCTTGGCCTCCAGTTCCCCGCTGGCCGTCTCGGCCTCGGACTGCGTGGAGAAGAGGTAAACCGCCCCGCCGATCAGCAGGGCCACCGCCACAGCCAGGCTGATGACGAAGGCAAGGTTTCGCTTGATCCAGGGCATATCAGAGCTTGATGGGGCGCTTGAGCTTGACCTTCAGCGGGAAGCTGAAGGTCGGGGTGGAGTCCTCGACCTGCTCAAGCTGGCCGGAAAGCTGGGTCTCGGAGGCGTCGAAGAGGGGGCTGGCCTTGGCGAGCTTCTCGAGGTCGTAGGCGACCTGCCCGTTGGCCTCCTGCTTGACGCGCTGTAGATTCACTGCCTTGATGTTGAGGGTCAGCACGGAGACCTCATTGGTGTTGGCCGGCTTGGCCTTGGCCCCGCCACCTGCCGTGGCACCGCCCTCGGCAGCCGCGCCACCCTCTGCCCCCTCCGCCGACGGCATGGCCGTCCGTGGGATCAGGCCATAACGCATCATGAGCTCCTTGCTCATCATCGGCACCTTCGGAGCCTCCTCCTCGGCGGCGGCGACCTCCTGCTTGGGCGGCTCGGTGGAGTAGAACGTGTCGACCCAGATGCCGACCGGCACCCCGAGCTTCTGGGTGGATTCGATCTCGGTGGAGCGCAGCACGCGCCGGACCTCGGCGAGGATGTCAGGCCAGTAGCCCCGCTCGTGCAGCCAGTCGCCAAGCTGGTCGACCTGCTTGCGCGCCTCGGCCAATTTCGCCTCCTCGGCCTTGAGGGAGGTCTCCACACGGGCCAGGGGCTCGACCTTCTCGGAGATCGTGGCCAGACCCTCGCGGCGGACCGTCGCCACCTTGCCGTAGAAGAGGCCGGCGGCCCAGACCCCGGCGGCGGCCACGAAGGCAGCGGCCACGAGGAAGGGCTTCTTGGAATTGAACTCCTGGCGCGAGCGGGAACTCTTGGGCAGGAGGTTGAGCTCGACCGGGCAGTCGGCGATGTTGCGCAGGCTCAGGCCCACGACCTCGCCCAGGAGGGAGGCCGAACGCTCCAGCTCCTCGACGTTGACCGAGGGGTCGATCTGGACGTTGCGGAAGGGGCTGAAGTATTCGACCGGCAGGTTGAGCTTCTCCTGGAAGAACTCGGCCGAGTAGGCCATGACCGACCCGCCGCCGCACAGGTACACCCGCTGCGGCACCGAGCCTCCCTGCTGGGTGCGGTAGAACTGGATCGTCTGGTTGACCTGCATGTGCAGACGCGTGAGGACGTTGCGCGCGACCTTGGAGACGGCGGCGACCTTCGGATCGTCAGGCTCCTCGTAGGCGCCGCCGAGGCTCACGAACCCCTGGGTGATCTTGAACTTCTCGGCCTCGGCGAAGGGCGTCTTGGACTCGGCGGAGAACTCCTGGGTGATGGTGTTCGCACCGACCGGCACCGTGCGGACGTAGAACTTGTTGGCCTCGAAGAGCAGCACGTTGCTGGTCTTGGCGCCGATGTCGATGAGCAGGCTGCAACCCTCGACGTCGCCGTAGTTGTAGCGGAAGGCGTTGGCCAGGGCCGACATCGAGGCGTCGACGACCTCCATCTTGAGGCCCACCGACTCGCCGACGGCGAAGAGCTTCTCGACCACCTCGGACTTGATGGCCACCAGGAGCACCTCGCGGGCGCCGTCGGCGGCCGTGCCGAGGATCTGGTGGTCCCAGGCGCTCTCGGTCAGGGGAAAGGGGACGTTCTGCTGGGCCTCGTACTGGATGATCTGGGAGATCTTGGAGGCGTCGACCGGCGGCAGCTTGACGAACTTGGAGAAGACCTGGTAGCCGGGCGCCGAGATGTTGGCCTGGCGCGACACGAACCCGCCCTCGGCCAGGAGTTCGGTCAGGGCCCGCTTGAGCACCCCGTCGCGGGCGGCGTCCTGGGAACCGGGAAGGCCGAGGGAGCGGCTCCCGAAGCGCAGGAGCCTCAAGCCGCCGTCATCGGCCGGCTCGAACTCAGCGACCTTCAGGGTTCCCGCCCCGAAGTCGATCCCCAGAAACGTCTTGGCTTTTAGCATTGGGCTTTCGGCAATGGCCTATGGCACGACTCGTGTCCGATCTTCAGCCCCCCAAGGACCAAAAAATCGCTCGGGGACGGTTGGCCCGGCGACGCGCGATCACGGATATCGCGGAGTTGCTAAAGAAAGCCAGTGGAAGGGTCAAACATAAAAGACGGAACGGGCCTGAAACTTGTTCACAGTTGTTGACCATCCCGCCCCATCCCGCCCGTGGAAGCGGGCATCGCCACCACCGGACCCCCAATTCAGGCCGCCGGGGCGAACAGCGCGCCGGCGGGAACGGCCATCAGGTCGTCGACCACCCAGGTCGCCCCGGCCTCCTGGAGTTCGGCGGCCGACCCTCCCCCGGTGCAGACCCCGAGGGATCGGGCGCCGATCGCCCGGGCGCATTCGACATCGCGATGGGTGTCGCCGACCACGACGATCTCCGGCCCCTCGAGCCGCCGCCCCAGGACCCGCGAAGCCCGGTCGCGCGCGATCCGGGCCAGCTGGTTGCGGTCCTCGTGGTCGTCGGCGAAGGCCCCGCAGGCCCAGTCGCCCCAGAGGGCATGGGCCCCGAGCTTGATGCGGGCCCCCAGGAGGATGTTGCCGGTGAGGAGGCCCACCGCCGGCGGCTCCGGCAGGGCCCGGAGGGAGGCCAGGAATTCCGGCACGCCGGGACAGACCTCGCCCGGTTGCTCGCGCATCCGCTGGTCGAGCAGGAAGACGTAGGCGTCGAGGAAATGGCGGATGTCCCAGGAGCGACCCTGTAGGCCGTTGCCCAGGAAGAACTCCTTGACCAGCGCGGTGTCGGTGCGTCCGTGGAATCGGGTGCGCTCGGCGACCCCGGGCACGCCGTACAGCAGCTCGGCGGTCCGCCCGAAGGCGTGGACCCCGGCCCCACCGGTCCGGACCAGCGTGCCGTCGATGTCGAAGAGCACCAGCCGGGTCGGCGGACCGGGCCGGGGCGCCGGGGCGGTTTGGGCGGCTGCGTCGAAGGATTCCGGCGGTTCGGTCAGGGGCATGGGTCCGTGGAGAGCGATGCGGCCGTCGGGCCGCTACGGGGCGAGGGTGCCGCCCTGGAGGTCGGGCCAGAGGGGTTCCAGGTCGGGGTCGGACAGGGCCATGGAACGGACGGCCGACGGGTGTTTGGTGAGCCGGGAGGCCCGGCGGAACCAGTCGCGCGCCTCGTCCTCGCGGCCGAGCTGGGCGCAGTAGCAGGCCAGGTCGTAGGGGATCTCGAAGGCCTTGGGCCAGCGGTCCTGCAAGGGCAGCAGCAGTTCGAGCGCCTCGGCCGTGCGCCCCAGCCAGTGGAGGGCCTGGGAGCGGTAGAGCCATCCCCAGAACTCCCCGGCATCCACGTCCATCAGGATCCGGGCAAGCTCCAGGGCCGCCTCGTGCCGGCGACCGGCGCGGGCCGCGTGGAAACGGAGCTTGAGCACCTCGGGCTGGCGCTGGGTGGCCTCCGGCAACAGGGCGATCTCGGCCTCGGCCTCCGCAGGCAGGCCGAGCTCGAACCAGCCCTGCGCGGCGCGGACGCCGTGCTCGACCTTCGGATCATTGGTGGATGTTGGGTTCACCGACTGGTCCGAAGGATGCCAACCGCCACCCGGGAAAATAAAGCCCCAAGCTCCGGAAACGGTTGGGGATTGAGAGTTGGGCCGCGCTGGCGGAGGTTGGGCGCGCCCGATGCACCTCGTCCTCCCGCTGATCGCCGCGATCGCCTTCGCCTGCGGCTCCCTGGTCTTCAAGCGGGCCTTCGCCGAGGGGGCCACCCTCTCGCATGCGGTGGTGCTCAACAACGTGGTGCTGGGTCTGCTGTTCCTGCCGCTGGCGGCCCTGGATCCGGCACCGATCCCCTGGG
Organism: Verrucomicrobiota bacterium; assembly: GCA_016871615.1. Taxonomy (GTDB): domain Bacteria; phylum Verrucomicrobiota; class Verrucomicrobiia; order Limisphaerales; family UBA9464; genus SXXZ01. The sequence goes on along the minus strand of VHCX01000002.1, from coordinate 114,230 downwards.
AACGGATCCACCTGCCCTGCATCTCGGCGGCCAGCTTCATCACGGGCCACCTGCTCAATGTGGCCGCCCTGCGCACGGGCGACGTCTCGGTGGCCACCCCCCTGCTGGGGGTCAAGGTGGTCTTCGTGGCGCTGATCGCCCGGTTCGCCTTCGATTGGCCGTTGTCGACCGGACAGCTCGTGGCGGCCAGCCTGACCAGCGCCGGCGTGCTGGTGACCGGTCTCACCGACCTGAAGCCCGGACGCCGGGCCGGCGCGACCACCCTGCTGGCCCTGGGCTGCGCGGCGGCCTTCGCGGTGACCGACGTGCTCATCCAGACCTGGGCCTCGGGATTCGGCACCTTCAACTTCCTGTCGATGCTCTTCGCGGCGCTGGCTGTCGAGTCGCTGCTGGTGCTGCCGCTGCTCGGGTTCCGGGCCCGTCCGGGGACGGAGGACCTGCCGATCCTGCGTGCGGCGGCCGCATCGCTAGCCGCCCCCCGGGGTGCCTGGCGCTGGATCGCGCTGGCCACGGCGCTCTCGGCCATCCAGGCCGTGCTGGTGGCCGGGTCCATCGCCCGGTGGCGCGACGCGGCCGGGGTCAACGTGGTCTACGGCACCCGGGGGCTCTGGAGCCTCGCCCTGGTCTGGTGGGCGGGATCCTGGTTCGGCAACGCCGAGCGCCGCGAATCCGGCCCCCGGGTCCTCGCGTCCCGGGCCCTGGGGGCGGCGCTCATCCTCTCGGCGGTGGTGCTGGCGCTGCGATCGGCACCGACCGGCGCCCGATGAACCCCGGCACGGCGTGGCGGGAGGGCCATCCCGGCCCAAGGGAGTCCGGAGGCGGCGGGGTCAGGGAGCGGCCGGGACGATCTTCCACACTTCGCCCTTGCCGGGCGTGAGGCCGATGTTGCCGTTGGTCAGCACGTAGAGTTCGCCGTCGTTGTCCTCGCCGAAGCCCACGATGTACGAAGCCACCTTGGTAGGCGTGCCGAGGGCCAACGGCTCCACGGCCCAGGAGGCGTCGCCCGATTTCGGCCGGTGGGCGACCAGCAGGGTGCCGCCGGGCACGCCCCAGATGCGGCCCCAGTCGCCGTAGACGTAGTCGCCCCGCAGCTCCGGCAGGGCCTTGCCCCGGTAGACGAAGCCGCCCGTCACGCTGATGCCATGGGCGTCGGGGTCCTTCTTGAAACCGTTGCGGTTCTTGTAGACGGCGACCGGCCCGACGAAGGCCTCGCCGCGCGCGCCGGTGCCCGGGGCCTCCGGCAACGGCTTGTCGGGCGACTTGGGATTGAAGCCGACGGCCCCCTCGCGCAGGCGCCAGCCATGGTTGCCGCCCTTGCGGATGATGTTGACCTCCTCCCAGAGGGTCTGGCCGACATCGGCCGAGTACAGGGCGCGGTCGCCGGCCCGATCGAAGGACAGGCCCCAGGGATTGCGGATGCCGTAGGCCCAGATCTCGGGCCGGGCCACCTTGCCGTCGGCGAAGGGATTGTCCCTCGGGATGCCATGCCCGGCGGGCGTGTCGACATCGATGCGAAGGATCTTGCCCAGGAGGGTGTCGAGGCTCTGTCCGTTGCCGATCCCGGGGCGCTTGCCCTCGTCGTTGGCGTTGCCGCCGTCCCCGACACCGACGTAAAGATACCCGTCCGGCCCGAAGGCGATGCGCCCGCCGTTGTGGTTGGCGTAGGGTTTGTCGATCTCGAGGCGGACCTTCTCGCTGGCCGGGTCGATGATGAACCCGGGTGAGGCTGCGACCGTGAACTCGGAGACGCGCAGGGTGCAGTCCCAGTCGGCCGGCGCGGTCGGCCGGCGGGGGGCGGTGTACGACACCAGCACGCGGCCGTTCTTGCGGAACCTGGGATGGAGCGCCAGTCCCAGCACGCCGCGCTCGTCGAAGGCCCCATGGTTGATGGGCGAGAGCCTCGGGCGAAGGTCGAGGGCGGGAGCCTCGCTCAGCCTGCCGGGTGCCTCCAGCAGACGGACGAAGCCGGGCTGGTCGACGATCAGGGCCCGGCCGTCGGGCAGGGCGACATACGACAAGGGCGTGGTGAGGCCGTCGGCCACCCGGGTGAGGGACACACGGGGGGCGGCCGGGACGGCTTGGGCGACCGGGACGAGCCGGGAAAGGGACACCCCAGCCACGGCCAAGGTCAGGGCGAGGGCGGAATTGCGGCGCAGGGACATGGTCCGGGGGGGTGGTTCGTTGTTGCGGTCGACTGTGTCGCCGGAAGGCCGTCGTGGCAACTCCCCGCCGCCCAGGCCGACCCCGGGGGGAGCGGGGCGGGCGGCGTGCGAGACACCCGCAGGCGACCGGGAGTCCCGGCGCACGGGGCGGGTGCCGGGTTGACCCGGGACCATTGGGTTGACCCGGGACCATTCTGGGCAATCAATCTCCGTCCGATGAGTTCCCCGACCGAGTCGCCCGCCGATCCGCACCCGTCAGCGCCCCGCAGCCCCGACCTGCTGGACCGCCTGCTGGAGGCCGACGTGCTCCCCGACGCCGTGATCCGCTTCGGCATCCGCCGCCTGCTGCGCCAGCGCCTGGCGGAGGAGGCCGGCCACGGCGACGTCGAGGGCCGGCGGGAACACCAGCGCCGGCTCGTCCAGGAGCTGTGCGGGCTGCCCATCGCCATCGAGACGGCCGCGGCCAACGAGCAGCACTACGAGGTGCCGACGCGCTTCTACGAGCTGTGCCTGGGACCGCGCTTCAAGTACTCCAGCTGCTACTACCCCACCTTCCGGGAGAGCCTGGCCGAGGCCGAGGAGATCATGCTGGCGCTGACCTGCGAGCGGGCCGGCCTGGCCGACGGGCAGGACATCCTTGAGCTGGGCTGCGGCTGGGGGTCGCTCTCGCTGTGGATGGCCGCCCGCTATCCCCGGGCCCGCATCACCGGGGTGTCGAACTCGCGCACGCAACGGGAGCACATCGAGGCCGAGGCCCGACGACGGGGGCTAGGCAACCTGAGGATCGTCACCTGCGACATGAACCGGTTCGAGCCCCCGGGCGGCGACGGCGCGTACGACCGTGTGGTGTCGGTGGAGATGTTCGAGCACATGAAGAACTACCGGCGCCTGATGGGCAACATCGCCCGATGGCTGCGGCCCGACGGCCGGCTCTTCGTGCACATCTTCACCCACCGCGAACATGCCTACCACTTCATCCCCAAGGGCCCGGGCGACTGGATGGCCCGCTACTTCTTCACCGGTGGCATCATGCCGAGCGACCACCTGCTGCTCTACTTCAACAAGGACCTGCGCCTCGAGGACCACTGGGTGGTCAACGGCCGCCACTACGCCCGCACGGCCAACCAGTGGCTGGAGAACCTGGACGCCCACGAACCGGAGGTCCGCCGCATCCTCGCCGAGACCTTCGGCCCGGACCAGGAGACCCGCTGGTGGGTCTACTGGCGGGTCTTCTTCATGGCCTGCGCCGAACTGTGGGACTTCCGTGGCGGCGACGAGTGGCACGTGAGCCACTACCGCTTCGCCAAGGCGGGCGACTCCGGCGGGCCGATCCATCCGGGCTGAGGGCCAGAGGGGGGAACTAAGGGCCTCAGGCGCTGGCGCTGGTGTAGCGGCGGAGCGAGAAGCGCCAGAACAGCTCGCTGGCGACGAAGCAGGCCACGGCCATGCCCAACAGGGCGATCCCGTCGGAGGCCGACCCCAGGCGCCGGGCCAGCAGCTTGGCCGGCACGTTGGAGACCAGCAGCATCGGCAACACCCAGGTGAAGACCGCCCGGTAGGCCCCCCTCGGGAAGGCCTCGGCCGGGAGCCGGGCGATGTTGAAGAGGTTGTAGTAGCCCCAGACGATGCCCTGGGCTCGGACCGTCCAGAAGGCGATGCAGGCCAGGAGGAACATCAGGGAGTAATGCACGCTCAGGCCCGCCACGCAGACCACCATGAAGCCGATCCACTGGGCCGGGGAGGGCGTCGTGCCGAGCCGGGCCAGCGCGTAGACCACCACCGCCAGGCCCATCAGGGCGTTGACGATGTTGCCGATCTCGAACTTCTTCACGGAGATGAGGAACCGGGTGTTGACCGGCTGGAGCAGCAGCAGGTCGAGGGTGCCCTTGCGGATCAGCTCCGAGAGGTTCGAGAGGTTGGTCACGAAGAGCACGTGGAAGAGCTGCTGGATGAACTGGTTGCACCCCACCAGCAGCACCACCTCCCAGCGCGACCAGCCGGCGATCCGGTCGGTGTGGCCGTAGATCACGGTCATGAAGGCCAGCTGCAGGCCGAACCAGAGGGCCTCCACGACGATCCACAGCAGGAAGTTCACCTTGAACTGCATCTCGTGGATCAGCGAGTAGCGCACGAGCGCGGCATGGATGCCGAGGTGGCGAGCGAGGGTGGATTGGCGGAGGGACATCGGGGCGGCGGGGCGGCGGGGCGTCTCGGTGGCGCGGTTCAGCCGCCGACGGCGGTGTAGCGGCGCAGACCCCGCGACCAGACCAGGCGGGCCAGCAGGAAGACCCCGATCACCCAGCCGGCCTGCGCGGCCAGGCCCCACCACAGCCCGGGCCCGGAGAATCGGCCCAGCGACACGCCCACCGGGAAGTGCAGCAGGTAGGGATAGGGGGTCCACATCAGCCCCCGGTGCAGCGCCGGGGGCAGGATGTCCAGCGGGAAGAGGTGGCCGCTGGCGAGGTACTCGAAGGCGAACTGGATGAAGATGAAGGTGCTGACATCCAGGACCCAGAAGGCCAGCAGCGCCACGGTGTAGGCGATCAGGAACTGCAGCAGCGCGGCCAGGCCCACCGACACCGCCGCCAACGCCCATCCGGCGGCCCCGGAGGGACCGACCAGGAACTCCCGCTGGTACCAGAGGAAGCCGGCCACCGGCACCAGCGCGACCCCGGTGTAGACCACCCGGCCGGACAGGTAGAGGCAGAGCCGGTAGGCCAGGTAGTCGACGGGCTTGAGCAGGAACTGGCTCACCGCGCCATCCTTGATGTCGGCGGCGATCTGCCAGTCGTCCTCGGCCACGGCGGTCACCGAGTCGACCACGGTGACCCCCAGGTAGTAGCTGATCATCTGCCCCAGGGTGTAGGCCCCGACGAGGCCGTCCGGGGGGCGGTCGGCGTAGATGGACCGCCAGAGGAACAGCGTCGCCGCCAGGGGCACGAGCCCGAAGGCGGCCCGGAAGAGGAAGTTGGCCCGATAGACCAGCGTGTTCTGCAACCCCACGGACAGCACGTGGAGGTACTTGCCCAGGAGGCCGGGTGGACGGAGGCGGGGGGTGGCGACGTGCGTCACTCGTCCCCCTCGTCGCCCGGGTCGGCCCCCAGGAAGTCGTCGTCCCCGCCCCCCTGGGCGGCGCGGTTGACCTCCGCCAGGAGGAACACCACCAGCTGGCGCAGCCGGTGTTCCGGGTCGACGGCCTCGAGGATCATCTGCCGGGCCATCGGGTTGGGCAGCAACAGGGCCGCCACCAGGTCGGCGTAGCGTCCCGGCTCGCGGATGGCCTTGAGCGCCTCGAGGCAATCCTCGACGCGCGTCTCGGGCAGGCGCTGGCCGCCGCCGGCGAGCTGGCGGATCAGCTCCAGCGGCACCGGCTGGTCCTGCCGGAGGCGGGCCTCCACCAGGTCGAGGCTGCGACCCAGCAGCGCCTCGATCTCCGGGGACCGCTCCGAGGTCTCCTTCAACGGGGTGATCAGGTGCTGGCGGTACGGCTTGGTCTGCACGATCTTGCCGAGGCGGACCCGGATCAGCCCCTGGAGCACCAGGTTGGAGGTCCCGTTGGAATTCTTCACCGACGCCCGCACCAGGCCGAGGGTGGCGATCCGGCTGGGCGACTCGCGGATGGCGTCCATGCGCTGCATGGCCAAGCAGAACATCCGGTGGGTCGCCAGCGACTCGGAGAGCATATCCCGATAGCGGGGCTCGTAGATGAACAGGGGCATCATGGCCTGCGGGAACAGGCTCCCCTCCCCGAGGATCATCACACCCATGCGGTCGGGTATCAGCATCGGCCGACGGTAAAGTGGGCCTGCGCCGAAGCAAGACGCCGGGAGATCGCGGGGCCAATCGCACCCGCCGCCGCCGTCCATCGGAGATTGAATGTCCGGGGCGATTCGGTGTCCAATAGTCAATGCAGCCTGAGGATTCCCCCCAGGCCGTCCCCGAACTCTCCGACCATGAACTCGAAGCTCGTCCCCGCGGTGCTGGTGCTCGTCTGCCTCGGCCTGGGCGCCGGGTGGTACCTCAACTCCAAGAAGGCCGAGGAGACCCGGCTCAGCCTCGAGGGTCAGCGGGCGGCGCTGTCGAACGAACTGGTGAACACCACCGGCAAGCTCACCGAACAGGTCCGGGTCAACGCCAACCTGGAGACCAACCTCACGCAGCGCATCGAGGACATCCACCTGGTCTCCAACAAGTGGGTGGCCGTGTCGGCCGAGCTGACGCGCACCAGCGCCGAGGCCGCCAAGGCCGCCGAGGCCGCCAAGGCCGAGCTGGAGCGCCGGGACCGACAGATCGCCGGCCTGGAGGGCGAGAAGGACGACCTGACCAAGAAGATGGGCGACCTCACCGGCCAAATCGGCAACCTCGAGTCGCAGATCAAGGTCACCGAGCGCAAGCTCGCCGCCAGCGAGGGCGATCGGGAGGCCCTCAAGAAGGAGCTTAAGCGGCTCATCGCCGAGAAGGCCGACCTCGAGAAGAAGTTCAACGACCTGGCCATCCTGCGCGAGCAGGTGCGCAAGCTGAAGGAGGAGCTGAGCATCGCCCGGCGCCTCGAGTTCATCCGGCGCGGCCTCTATGGCTTCGAGAAGAAGGGGGCGCAACTGCTCCAGGAGGGCATCCGGCCGAAGGCCCCGCCCGCGTCGGCCACCAACGCCTACCCCCTGAAGGTGGAGGTCGGGACCGACGGTTCCTCGAAGGTCGAGGCCCCGGCCAAGCCCTGAACGGCCCGGGGCCCACCATCCTGCGGGTTGCGAAGCGTCCCCCGGGCGACCCATGATGATTCCTGTGCAAGGGTTGCTCCGGGATTCCCACGGGCGGGTGATGCGCGACCTCCGGGTCAGCGTCACCGACCGCTGCAATTTCCGCTGCCTGTACTGCCTGCCCGAGACCGAGGAGGCGGCCGACTTCTACCGCACCCGCCTCGACGGCCTGCGGCAGGCCCATGCAGGGACGCGGCCCACGCCGATCCACCGGGAGTGGAAGCCGCGCTCGGAGATCCTCCGCTTCGAGGAGATCACCCGGGTGGTGCGCGTGGCCGTGGGACTCGGGATCGAGAAGGTGCGGATCACCGGCGGCGAACCCCTGCTGCGCCAGGGCGTCGAGCGGCTCGTGGGGGAGATCGCCGGCATCCCCGGCGTGCGCGACCTGGCCATGACCACCAACGGGGCGCTCTTCGGGCCGGTCGCTGCGGCGCTGCGCCAGGCCGGCCTCCGGCGGGTGAGCTTCAGCATGGACTCGCTGGACCGCGACAACTTCCGCCGCATGACCGGCCGGGACGGCCTTGGCGAGGTGCTCGAGGGCCTGCGGCTGGCCCGGCAGCTGGGCTTCCATCCGGTGAAGGTCAACGCGGTGGTCATCCGCGGCATGAACGACCACGAGATCCCCGACCTGGTCCGCTTCGCGGTGGCCGAGGACCTGAGCCTGCGCTTCATCGAGTTCATGCCGCTGGACTCCAGCCGGGCCTGGCAGAAGGAGCTGGTCGTGCCGGGGCGCGAGATCCTGGGGCGGCTCCGGGCCGGCTTCGACCTCACGCCCGTGGACGCCGGGGCCAACCCGTCGGAGACGGCCCGGCGCTGGCGCATCGGGGGCGGGCGAGGCGAGGTGGGGATCATCGCCCCGGTGAGCGAACCCTTCTGCGGGCACTGCAACCGGCTGCGCCTGACCGCCGACGGCAAGCTGCGCACCTGCCTCTTCAGCCTCGACGAGCACGACCTGCGGCCATTGCTGCGGGGCGGCGGCTCCGATGAGGACCTCTCGGCCCTGCTGCAGGACCGCGTGCGCCACAAGGAGGCCGGCCACCGGATCGGCCAGGCCGACTTCGTGCAGCCGCAGCGCTCGATGAGCTGCATCGGCGGCTGAGAAGAACCCCCGGACGATCCGCAAGGGATGGCCGGAAGGCGTGGCCAGAGCGGGCCGTGACCCCCCACCGGTCCACAGGCTCCCGATCCGACGCCGTTTTTTCGATCAGCCCTTGGTGAGCGTCTCGTCGAGGTTGAAGAGCACGTTGGCGAGGGTCATCCAGACGGCCAGCGGGGCATCCTTGAGGTCGGCGGGCCTCGGCGCGGAGCCCACCTGCACCAGCGCCGCCGCGGCCTTGGGATCCTTGCGGAACCCGCGCTCCTGCGCCTTCACGAACTCCAGTAGGCGGCGGTGCTCCGACGCCGTCGGCGCGCGGCCCAGGCAGCGGCGGAAGGCGTAGTCGACCCGGGCGGCATCGTCGGTGCCGCCCTCGGCGAGGATCCGCTGGCCGAAGGCACGCGCGGCCTCGAGCAGGGTTGGATCGTTGAGCGCGGCCAGGGCCTGCAGCGGCGTGTTGGTGCGGGGCCGCCGCGAGACGCAGACCTCGCGGCTCGGCGCGTCGAACGTGGCGAAGGTGGGATAGGTGCAGACGCGCCGCCAGAAGGTGTAGAGACCCCGCCGGTACAGGTCGGGCCCGTCGCTCACCGGCCACTCGTCCATGCCGATCTCCGGGCGGAGGAACCCGATCTCCTTCCAGAGGTTGGGCACCTGCACTGGGTTCACGCTCGGGCCGCCCACCTTCGGGTGGAGCAGGCCGCTGACGGCCAGGGCGTGGTCGCGGATCATCTCGGCGTCCATGCGGAAGCGGGGGCCGCGCGAGAGCAGGCGGTTGTAGAAGTCCTTCTCGAGGCGGGTGGCGTCGGTGGCCGCGCCCTGGCGGTAGGTGGCCGACATCACGAGGAGCTTCTGCATGGCCTTGACGTCCCAGCCGCGGGCGACGAACTCGGTGGCCAGCCAGTCGAGCAGCTCGGGGTGGGAGGGCGGCTCGCCCTGGCGGCCGAAGTCCTCGCTGGTCTTGACGAGGCCGGCGCCGAAGCAGCGCTCCCAGAACCGGTTCACCGTGACCCGGGCCGTCAGCGGGTTGGCCGGATCGACCAGCCAGCGGGCCAGGGCCAGCCGGTTGGCCGGCATGCCCGCAGGCAGGGGCGGGAACACCGCCGGGGTGCCCGGCTCGACGACCTTGCCGCGGCTCAGGAAATCGCCGCGCACGTGCAGGTAGGTCTCGCGGGGCCTGGGGTCGGAGCGCTCCTGCATGACCAGCGTGGTGAACTTCCGGCCGGCCCGCTGCTTCTGCCGCTGCTCGAGCACGAAGAGTTCGCGCTCCAGCATGCGGACCCGCTCCGAGGCGGACCTCTGGCTGGAGGCCAGCAGCGCGGCCTGGTCGGCCGATCGCCGGGCCGCCGGGAGCGCCGCGGCGACCCGGACCTCCTCGCCCAGGGGCCACAGGCGCTCCGGGTCCGTCTCGGTGGTCACCGACAGCCGGAAGCGGCCGATGCAGTGGCTGTTGCCGTGGTAGTGCTCGAATCGGAAGGTCAGGTGGCTGCCCCCGGCATGGCTCACGGGCTTCTGCAGCCGGGCGACGAGCACGTGCCGCTCACCGAAGCGCGGGCCGATGGCCCAGCCGGTCTTGGGATTGCGGTCCACGGCATGCTCGGCGCGGTAGTACTGCTGCTCCCAGTCGGCGGTGGCGCTGGCGAAGACCACGTTGGTGTCGGCCGGCACCGGCCCGCGCCGGGGCGCGGCCGCCAGGGACATCTCGTCGAGGATGAAGTTTCCGGTGGCGCCCCAGCGGCCCGGCCCGTTCTTGGGCAGGCTCGGGTCGGGCAGCACCTCCAACCGCACGGCGGTGACGCCGGCCAGGTCGGTGTCGGCCTCCACGGTGATGGTGTCGTAGATGGGATTGACGCCCGTGCCCAGGAGCGAACCGTCGGCGAGGTTGGTGTAGCCGGAGCCGCCGGTGGAGTGGGCGTTGACCAGCCTGAGGGTGCGCCAGGGGTCGGCCCTGCGGGCGATCGATTTCTCCCAGGCGGGCCGTTCGGCCAGCAGGCTGGCGGTGGCGCGGTCGAGGGCCTGGCGGGTCTCCCCGAGGCGGCGGGCCAGGTGCGCGTCGCTGTCGGACAGGTCGGGCTCGGGCACCTCGACGGAGGGGCCGGTGCTGTAGTTGCCCGAGTCGGCGGTGTTGTTGAAAAAGGCGTAGAAGCGGTAGTACTCCTCCTGGGTGATGGGGTCGTACTTGTGGGTGTGGCACTCGGCGCAGTTGAGGGTGAGGCCGAGCCAGGCCGTGCCCACGGTGGCCACGCGATCCTTCACCGCCTTGGTGCGGTATTCCTCGGCGTCGCCGCCGCCCTCGTCGTTGACCTTGGTGTTGCGGTTGAAGCCGGTGGCGATGCGCTGGGCCAAGGTGGCCTGGGGGAGCAGGTCGCCGGCGAGCTGGTCGATGGTGAACCGGTCGAAGGGCTGGTTTTGGTTGAAGGCCTCGATGACCCACTGGCGGTAGGGCCAGATGGAGCGGGCCAGGTCGACCTGGTAGCCGTTGGAGTCGGCATAGCGGGCCAGGTCAAGCCAGCCGCGGGCCATGTGCTCGCCGTAGTGGGGCGAGGCGAGCAGCCGGTCGACGAGGTTTTCGTAGGCCTTGTCCGAGCGGTCGCCCACGAAGGCGGCCACCTCGACGGGCTCGGGCGGCAGGCCGGTGAGGTCGAGGCTCAGGCGGCGGATGAGCGTGGCCCGGTCGGCCTCGGGCTGCAGGGCCAAGCCCTCCTTCGCGAGCCGGGCGATGATGAAGCGGTCGATGGGATTGCGGAGGAGCGCACCGGCCGGCAGGTCCTCGGGCGGCCTCGGCCGGACCGGCGCCTGGAAGGACCAGTGCCTGCGGGCGTCCACCTCGGGCCACACCGCGCCCGCGGCGATCCAGCGCGACAGGCCAGCCACCTCGGCCGGGGTAAGCCGGGGTCCCTTGGGGGGCATCACCTCGTCGGGATCGGTGGACGTGACGCGCCGGATCATCTCGCTGGCCTCGGGCTTGCCCGGCACCAGCGCCGCCTTGCCCGACTCGGCCGGCCGGAGCGCCGCCGCCCGCGAATCCAGGCGCAGGTCGGCCTTCTGCTTGTCCGGGCCGTGGCACTCGGAGCACCGCTTGATGAGCAGCGGCTCGATCTCGGCCGCGAAGTCGGTCGCCGCCGTCGCCCGCAGGACGAGGGCCGTGCCGGCGATCAGGGCCATCGCCTCGGGAATCAGGGGAATCTTCATGGGCTCTGGAGTGTGCCTGCATCCTCGGCAAAACCCCGCCCGAACGCCAGAGCGGAACGGGTCGGAAGGGCGGGACAGGCTTACGCCGGACGGACCGCGCCGAAGGCATGGCCAAGCGGGCGGTGGCCCCGTAGGCTCGGGGGCACACGGTGAAGCCCTCGTCCATCCTGCTCGTCGCCGGGGAGCCCAGCGGCGACCAGCTCGCCGCAGAGCTGGTCCACGCGCTACGGCGGCGGACCGGGCCGCTGGAGCCCCGCTTCTTCGGGGCGGGCGGTCCGGCCATGGCGGCGGCAGGGGTGGAGATCCTCTGCGACCTCACAGCCCATTCGGCCATCGGGCCGGCCGATGCGCTCCGGCAACTGGGCCGCTTCCGCCGGGCCTTCGCGGAGCTGTCGCGGGCCGCCCAGGTCCGGACGCCCGACATCGTGATCGGGGTGGATTTCGGCGCCTTCAACCTGCGCTTCCTGACGGCGGTGACGGCCATGGCCCACGGGCGTGAGGGCCGGTTCCGCAACTGGAGGCCACGGCGGGTGCAGTTCGTCTCGCCGCAGGTCTGGGCGTCGCGACCCGGCCGGGCCCTCCGGATGCCCGGGATCCTCGACCGGCTGCTGTCGATCCTGCCCTTCGAGAAGGACTGGTACGCCCGCCGCGCCCCCGGGGTGCGCGTGGACTTCGTGGGCCATCCGCTGGTGGACCGCCACGGGCCGCCCCCGGAGCCCCGCGCCGCAGCCGCCGGCAGCCGCCCCCACCTGGTGCTGCTGCCCGGCAGCCGGGCCGGGGAGCTGCGTCGCCACTGGCCGGTGGTGGCACCGGCCGCCCGCCGGGTGGCGGCGGCGACCGGGGCACGGTGCACGCTGGTGCTGCCGCATGAAGCGGCCCGGGCAGCGCTGCCGGCGCTGCCGGCGGGCCATCCCGGGCTGGCCGCCCCGGATGACCTGGTGGTGCAGGTCGGTGGCCTGGCCCGGGCGCTGGCCGACGCCGACGTGGCCATCGCCTCGACCGGCACCGTGACTCTGGAGTGCGCCTGGTTCGCCGTGCCCACGGTGGCCCTCTACAAGACCTCGCGGAGCACCTACGAGATCGGCCGGCGCATCGTCCGGGTGCCGCACCTGGCGATGCCCAACCTGCTGGCGGGGCGGCCGGTGATGCCCGAGTTCCTGCAGGATGCCGCGACGCCGGAGGCCCTGTCGGCGGCGGTGCTTGGGCTCCTCGGGTCGCCAGCGGCGATGGCGGCGGCGCAGGCGGCGCTGCGGGAGGTGCGCGGGCGGCTGGGCCCGCCGGGGGCGGCCGGACGGGCGGCCGAGGCGATCCTGGCCGATTGAGGCCCGAGGGGCCGTCGGCCCGGCCGCGTCAGCGGCGGGCGACCTTCGACCGGGCAGCCTCAAGGGTCTGCCGCTCGGCCGGTGTCAGGCTGGCGATGCCCTCGCGGGCGATCTTGTCGAGGATGGGGTCCACCTCGCGGGTGATGAAGTCGGCGTCGGTCCGGCCGCCGCGCGGCGCCAGGTCGGCCCCAGAGGCCCCGGACGACCCGACCCTCGGCCTCGGCGCCTGGCCTCCCGACGCCGACGCCCGGGCGGGCGAGACCTCGTGGGAGGGCGAGCGGTCGGGCCGGATGCGCCGCCGGCGCCGCTCGGCAAGCCAGGCCTCCCAACGGTCGGTCCACTGCCGCCAGGGACCCTCCCCCCGGTGGCCGCCGCTGGCGACCCAGAGCCAGCCGTAGAGCAACCCCCCGAGATGGGCGGCATGGGCGACCCCGTCCTGGGGCGGGACCGCGGTGAAGAACAGCGCCACCCCCAGCGACAGGTAGAAGAGGAAACGGGCCGGCACCGGCACGATGAGGGCCAGGAGGATCCGTGCGTCGGGCTCCAGCCGGCAGAAGATGGCCAGGAAGGTCATGAGCCCGGCCGAGGCCCCGACGACGCTCGTCGAGAACGGCTGCGGGAAGGCCGCACCCACGCCCAACTGCAGGAGCCCGCCGACCAGCCCGCCGGCCAGCCAGAGCGTCAACATGCGCCGACCCCCGAAGGCGGCCTCGATGGGGCGGCCGAACATCCAAAGCCCCAGCCCGTTGAAGAAGAGGTGGGTGAAACTGCCGTGCAGGAACTGGAAACTCACCAGCTGCCAGACCCAGCCCGCCCGCCACACCTGATCGGAGAGGGCACCGTAGCGGTCCAGCGAGACCCCGAGGTACACCTTGGCCACGGCCTCCAGGGCGAAGACCACCACCAGGGCGATCAACAGCCAGATCGTCCAGGAGAGGCCCCGGAAGCCGTCGTCGTCGCGCATGTAGTCCCGATCCGAGATCATCGGACGGGCACAGTAGAACGTCCGGGGTCGTTTTTCCAATGCCGATCGGGTCCCGTCTTTCAAGGGTGGACTAGTCGGCGGGCCACACCGCCTGGCGGTCCGGCCTCCGCACCGCCCCCGCCCCCGCCCCCGGGTCCGGAGTCCCGGTGCTGGAACCCCAGGGCCAGGGCCAGCCCGCCCATGAAGCCGCCGAGATGGGCGAGATGGGCGATGGATCCGGGGGCGAGGACCGCGCCGAGGGCGCTGACCACGATGCCGGCCAGGAGGATGAACTTCGCACGGACCTCCATGGGCAGGACCAGCAGCACGAGCACCCTCAGCCGCTCCTCGGCATGGTAGGCGCCGAGCGCCGCCAGGAGGCCGCAGAGGCCGGCCGAGGCCCCGACCACCGGCCGGCCGAAGGCGTCGGGCATGAGCCAGGCGCCCATCACGTGGAGCATGCCCCCGACGGTGCCGCTGACCAGGTAGAGGGCCAGGAACCGGAACCGGCCCAGCGTGGTCTCGAGGATCGGACCCAGCGAGTGCAGCAGCAGGAGGTTCATGGTCAGGTGCACCCAGCCACCGTGCAGGAACTGGAAGGTGAGGCACTGCCACCAGGCGCCGTGGCGGAGGCCCTCGAGGCTCAGGGCATGGTTCAGCTCGAACCAGCGACGGCGACCGGGGTCGACCCGAAGGAGCCAGACCTCCCAGGCGAAGAAGGCGAGGTTCAGGGCGATGAGCACCCGGGTGGCATGCCGCTCGAGCGGGGGCTCATCCCCGGGCGGCGGCTTCGGGGGGACGGGGCGGGGCATGGCGCGGCGGGCAGGGGCCCCCAAGGGTTCACTCGACGGCGACCATGGCCTTGATCACCCCGGTCTCGGGCTTCAGCCACGAGGGGAACCGCGGGATCATGTCGGCGAAGTCCGCCCGGTGGGTGATCCAGGGGCGCGTGTCGATCCGGCCTGCCTCGATGTGGGCGATGATGCTCCGGAAGTCCTGCGGGAGGGCGTTGCGGCTGGCGAGGATGGACAGTTCGCGGCGGTGGAGGATCGGAGCGTGGGGAAAGCCCAGCCCGGCCTGGGTGATGCCGACGTACACCAGGCGGCCGGCGAAGGCGCAGAAGGCCAGGGCGCCGCTCATGGACTGGTGGGACCCGGTGGCGTCGATCACTGACTCGGCCCCGTTGCCGCCCGTGAGCGCCTCGATCTCCGCGACCTCCGAGCCGTCGCCCCGGCCCAGCACGGTGTCGGGCACGCCCATCACCTCGCGCACGAAGGCCAGCCGCTGGGCGTTCATGTCGAGGACGATCGGGCGGGCGCCGCTGAGCTTGGCGAACTCGAGGACGCTCAGGCCGATGGGCCCGGCGCCGATGACCAGCACCGTCTCACGGGGCTTGGGCGAGGCCCGGAGCACCGCGTGGCTGCCGATGGCCAGGGTCTCCACCAGGGCCAGTTGCTCGAAGTCCAGGGCGGGGCCCAGATGGAGCTTGCGGGCCGGCACGGTGTAGTACCGGCGCAGGCCGCCGTCGCAGTGGACCCCGAGGGTCTGGTTGTGGTGGCAGCAGTTGGTGTGTCCGCGAAGGCAGGCGTGGCAGCGCTGGCAGTTCAGGTACGGCTCGACGCTGCAGCGGTCACCCGAGCGCAGGCCGGTGACGCCCTCACCCACGGCCACCACCTCGACCCCGAGCTCATGGCCCGGGATGCGGGGGTACGAGAAGAAGGGCATCTTGCCCAGGTAGCCGCCGAGGTCGGTGCCGCAGATGCCCACCTGATGGACCCGGACCAGGGCCTCGCCCGGGCCGGGCGCCGGCGGCTCGTCGAGGTCGATGAGGCGGAAGGAGCCGGGCTTCTCGAGTTGGATGGCCTTCATGCAGTGGCGTGGACCCGCCGATCATGGCCCCGGGCCGGGCGCCGGGGCGACAACGGAATGGTCCGCCGGACGGGAAGGTCAGCGCGCCGTCTGCCAGGTCGCCGTCGACTCGCCGGCCCAGATGTCGGCGACCGCCTGGCGGTGGCGCACGACCGCGGCCTTGGAGCCCCGGACGAGGATCTCCGCAGGCAGCGGACGACTGTTGTAGTTCGATCCCATGACCGAGCCGTAGGCACCGGCGCTGAGCAGCGCCAGCGTGTCGCCCTCGCCCACCTTGGGCAGCGAACGGTCCTTGGCGAAGTAGTCGCCGCTCTCGCAGACCGGGCCGACCACATCGGAGGACACCAGGGCGCCGGCCTTCTTCGTCAGCGGCACGATCTCATGGAAGCTGTCGTAGAAGGCCGGGCGGATGAGGTCGTTCATCGCGGCGTCCACGATGACGAAGTTCTTCTTGCCGGTCTTCTTGATGTACTCGACCCGGGTGACGAGCACCCCGGCATTGCCGCTCATGAACCGTCCGGGCTCGAGCAGGATCTTCAACCCCAGGGGCTTCAGGAGGGGCAAGAGGGTCTTCGCGTAGAGGTCCGGCGTGAGGATCTTGCGGCCGGCGGGAGTCTTCCACCAGGACGCGTCACCGGAGGCCAGAGCGTGCTGGTACACGATGCCGATGCCGCCCCCGATGCTGAAGAAGTCGAACCCGTGGCGGGCGTTGAGCTTGGCCACCAGCGGCGCGACCTTCTCAACGGCCTTGCGGAAGGGCTCGACGTCGGTGAGCTGCGAGCCGATGTGCATCTGCAGGCCGCGCAGTCGCAGATTGGGGAGCTTGGCGGCCCGGGCGTAGACGGCCTCGATGGACTCGAATTGGATGCCGAACTTGTTCTCGTAGGTGCCGGTGGTGATCTTGGCGTGAGTGTGGGCATCCACGTTCGGGTTCACCCGGACGGCCACCGGGGCGATCTTCTTGAGCTTCACCGCCACCTTGCTGATGCGGGCCAACTCGGCCTCGGACTCCACGTTGAAGCTGTAGATGCCCTGCCTGAGGGCGAAGGCGATCTCCTCTCCGGTCTTGCCGACGCCGGCGAAGACGCACTTGCCGGGGTCGCCACCGGCGGCGATGACCCGCTGGATCTCGCCCGCGCTGACCGTGTCGAACCCGCCCCCGAGGTCCGAGAAGGTGCGGATCACGGCGAGGTTGGAGTTGGACTTCATGGCGAAGCAGATCAGGTGATCCAGCGGCGCCAGGGCTCCATCGAGCTTGGAGTAATGGTCGGTGAGGGTCGCCTGCGAGTAGACGTAGAGCGGGGTGCCGTGCTTCCGGACGAGGCTGGAAAGGGCGACGTCCTCGCAGAACAGTTCCCGACCGACATAGCGAAACGAATGCATCGCCCGGGGTTTTGCCACAGGCGGCCCCCGGAGATCAATCGCGGGCCCCGCCCCCGCATCCCGGGGCCTCGGGGCCGGGGAAGACGGGGCCGGGAACCGGCCAAGGGACCAGGCCGCGGGACCAGGCGGTCATCCGATGGACCCCAATGGACCCCAATGGACCCCAATGGACCCGATAGACGCGAAAAGGCGGCGGGAGATACCCGCCGCCTTCGCCGGGGCCGGACACGGAGTCCGGCCAGCCTCGGAAACTGTCCCGGCCGGGATCAGGCTCCCATGCCGTCCTCGAAGCTGCCTGCGGCCTGCGGGAAGCAGAGGCTCTTGGCCGTGTAGGCGATGCCGTCGGCCGAGCAGTAGTCGAGGGCCTTGTGGGCGCTCTCGGCCTCGACCACCAGCGGGGCCGACTCGCAGCCGTGCAGCTTGCAGTAGCGGTCCTGGTAGCCGACGGCCAACAGCAGCTCGACATAGCGCTGCATGTTGAGGTCGCCGCTGCCGAGGTCGGTGAACTGCATGGCCCGGCGGGTCCAGTTCGGCTCCATGGTCCGCAGCGGGAAGCCCGGGCGGATGACGAAGTTCTTCACATGGGCCGCGTAGATGTGCTTGCCGACCTTGAGGAAGCGGCTCTCCCAGGACTCGCCCTCCCAGCAGTGCGACGGATCGGCGTTGACCGCCAGGCAGGGGTCGTTGTCGCAGATGTCGACGAGCATCAGGAAGTCGTCGGCCGTCATGGCGGCGGTGCCCGGGTGGATCTCGTGGCACAGCTTCAGGCCCAGGCTGTTGGCGTGCTTGCGCAGCTTGGCCGTCTTCTTGACGAAGCGCTCCTGGCCCTCCTTGAGGAGGTCGAAGCCGCCACCGCTCCAGAAGCCCCAGGGGTAGCCGCTGGCCAGTTCCCAGCCGAAGGCCACGCCCCAGAACATCGGCATGGACTTCACGCCGAGCCCGGCCGACAGATCCATGAGCTTGAGCAGGTACTTTTCGTGCCAGGCCTCGATCTTGTCGGGCGAGAGCTTGGCGACTTCGGGCGCGATGAAGGGATTGCCCGACTTCGTGCCGGTCCAGGCGCTGGTGTGCACCCAGAACGGACAGTGGGAGGAGATGCCGTCCAGGCGCATGCCGCGGCTGCCGAAGGCGGCCGCGATGTCCTTGGCCTTGCGGAAGCCGCCCTTGCCATCCCCGAGCATGTAGTTGCTCGGCTGGGCGCCGGCCGCACCGGCGGCCTTGGCGTAGTCGAGGAACTGCTCGAGGGACTTCGCGCCGTGCTGGGCGCCTTCGATCGAAGCGTGGTAGGCGTTGGGCATAAGAAGGGTGTCGATGGGATTTCCGGACGTTGAACGGCCGTGGAACTAACCGCTCGAACGACTCCAGGCAAATCCAAAACCGATGAAATTGTTCGGCAGGTCGCTCCCCGGGGGCCTCCGGATCAGCGGACCGGACCCACGCAGACCAGGTGAGAACGGTCCCTGAGGAACCACCGGTCTTTGGTCAACGCCGGCAAGGCGCGGGCACCGGAGCCGCTGGCCTGGAAACGCGACAGCTCCACGGCCCTCGCCGAATTGGCCTCCAGGATCCTCGCCTCGCCGCTCTCCATCAGCACCAGGAGCTTCCGACCTGCGGCCAGCACCGATCCGGATCCGGCCCGGTCGAGGGACCACTGGATCTTTCCCGTGGCGGCATCGATGCAGCGGAAGTCCGGCCCGGACTCCTGCCGGCCGTGGAAGCCGTAGAGGAACCCACCGACGGCCACCGGCGTGGCGAAGTGGGCCGAGAGCGACTCGTCTCCCGACCAGACGGGCTCGAGGCGAGCCCCGTCTCCCGGCTTCAGAAAGGCCCCGCCCGTGGCGTAGCTGGCGCTCACGAACACTCCGCCCCCGACGACGACCGGCGAGGCGGCGTTGACGCTGGCATGCATCCGGGCCCGCCAGGGGAACCGCCCGAGTTCGCGCCCGCCCTCCGGGTCGATCACCGACAGCCCGGCCCGATGGAAGCAGAGGACTTCGCGGCGGCCGGACCGGAGCCACGGCACCGGGGACCCGTAGCCGGCCTCGTCGGTTCCCGACTTCCAGAGCACCCGGCCATCGGCGGTGGCGAAGGCGACCACGCACGCGGCCGGCCCTCCGACCTGCACCACGAGCCGGTCACCCAGCAGCAGGGGCGAGCTGCCAAAGCCGAAGAAGCCCGCCTCGGCCCCGAAGGTCCGGGCGCAGTCCACCTGCCAGAGCAGGCGTCCGTCGGCGGCCGAAAGGGCCCGCAGCGTGCCGGCGGCCCCAAGGGCGAACACCCGGTCCGCGTCGGCGGCCGGGGTTGCCGAGGGTCCGTCGCCACCGCCGAATTGCGCGGAGTGGGTCGCGGGCATCGAGTGCGTCCAACGCGGCTTGCCATCGGACACCGAGAAGCAATCCAGGACCTCGCGGTCAGCGGTCCTGTGGAAAAGATACACGCGGTCGGCAACCACCACCGGTCCGCTGAACCCCTCGCCCACGGCACGCTTCCACCGCTGCGGCCAACCCTGGGCGGGAACCCCGTCGAGGGCCGTCGGGAATGCCTGGCCATCCCGGCCGGGACCGAGGAACTGCGGCCAATCGGCCGCGGCCGGTGCCGGGGCCTGTACCGGTGCAGCCGGTGCGGCCGGTGCAGTCAGGGCGGAGGCGACGATGGACCCCGCCAGGAGGAGGAGGCCGGGCATGGCGGAGGGACGGATCATGGCGTCGGTGGGCTGGCGGTGGGCTGGCGGTGACAGAATGCCCGCGGGCCCATCACAGCCCGGGAGGTCCGTCTTGTCCATGGGATCCCCGCATGGTGGGCAAGCCCACGACCACGCCACGACCACGCCCGGGGTCCGAGGGGAAGACGGAAAGGACGCCGTGCGAAACGCCTCCGGGGCAAGGGGCCTCGGGACCCGGGTCGGCCAACCCCCCTTCCGGTCGGGGTTATTTTCGGTCCGCGCCGGTCACGTCGATGGCCATGGAGACCTTGTTGCCCCCGGCGGCCTTGATCGTGTCGAGCACCCTCAGGACATTGCCGTGGCTGGTCTGGAAGTCGGGCTTGAGGTAGAAGGGGTAGTTGGTGTTGGAAGCCACCTTGGCCTCGACCCGACCGGTCAGCTCGGAGAAGGGCAGCAGCTTGCCGCCCACCTTCAGGTCGCCCTCGCGCTCGATCACGATCTCCATGATGTCGGGCTTCTCGGAGGACTTCGGCGCCACCGCCGAGGGCAGGTCCATCTGGAGGGTGCGCAGGCGGTTCATGGTGAGGGTCACCATCATGAAGGCCGCCAGGAGGAAGAACATCACGTCGATCAGCGGGATGATCTCGACGCGCGCCTTCTTGACGGAGAGGGGGGATCCCAGGTGCATGGCGGTTTGGGGGTCGGGTATTCTGGGGTCGGGCCTAGTTGCTCTTGCGCTCGGCTTCCTTGGTCACGAACGAAACCCTCGTGAACCGCGCCATCCTCACCTGCTGCAGCACCCCGCCGACCGACCGGTACGGGGCGGACTTGTCGCCGGTGATGAACACGGGAGTCTTCGGATTGGCCTTGTAGCGGGCGTTGAGTTCCAGTGCCAGCGCGGCGGTGTCGACCACATTCGTGCCGATGGCCACGGTGCCATCCTTCTCGACCCCGATGTTCAGCACATCGGGCTTGAAGTCGTCGCTGGCCTTCTTGGCGTCGATGAGTTCCATGGGCCGGGTCTTGGACTGCTGCAGGCTCAGCGACACCATCATGAAGGCAGCCAGGAGGAAGAACATCACGTCGATGAGCGGCACGATCTCGATGCGCGCCTTCTTGATGGGGATGGGCGAGGAGAACTTGCCCTTCCTCCCGCTGCTCGATGCGGCGCTGCGGCCGCCACCTCCGCCGGCCATGGCTCAGGCGTTGCGGGTTGCGGTTTCGCGGCGGAAGGCGGCCGTGTCGAAGCCCTCCTGCCGTGCCTTGGTGACCATGACCTCGACATTGGTCGCGGCGGTCTCCAGGTCGAACTTCAGCTTCTCGAGCATCTCGTTGTAGATGTTCAGGAAGAACACGCCGAGGATGGCCAGACCCAGGCCGGCGGCCGTGGCGATGAGCGCCTCGCCGATGCCTCCCTGGATCTCGGTCATCGCGCCGGCGATGCTCGACTCGCCCATCTTCTGGAACGATCCCATGATGCCGGTGACCGTGCCGAGCAGCCCGAGCAGCGGCGCCAGCGTGATGCAGGTGTCGATGAGCACCATGAAGCGGCCGGCGCGCTTGATCTCCTGGCCGGCGGCCACCTGCAGGGCGCCCTGGAGCGACCCGTGCACGTGGGTGAGCCCGTGGAAGATCATGCGCAGGATCGGGTCGGTGGACTCGCGGGTCCGGGCCACGGCGGACTTGAAGTCGCTGTTCTCCATCGCGCCGAGGGTGCCCTCCAGCTGGGCGGTGTCGCGCCGGCGTCCGAGCAGGATCCAGAAGATCCCGCGCTCGGCGATGACGGCGGCCTGGATGATGGCGACGAGGGCGATCGGATACATGATCGGACCGCCCTTGGTGAAGTATTCGGCGAGGGTGTTGGCGAGCATTGTCGTGGGCGAGGGTGGAAGGTGGCCCCTTTGGAAGACGGGGGGGCGGCAGGTCGGGGACGGTCGGTGCGGACTGGGGAACGATTTTGGGGCGGGGGGAGATCGGGTCGGCGGACTTCAGCGGAGGCGGTACTCGAAGGGCACGATCCATTGGCCGGAGTCCTCGGGTCGGAAGCGCCACAACCGACGGACATGCTGCCGGAAGGAGTTGTCGAGGGTCGGGCTTCCCGACGAGGTCAGGAGCTTCAGGTCCACCACGCCTCCCGTGTCGTCGATGGTCACCAGGAACTCGCCAGAGCCGGTCTCGCGCCGCACGAGGGCCTCGCGCGGATAGGGCGGATCGGGCGTGAAGCGTCCCTCGCCACCGGTCATGCCCTTGTCGAGGCGCCTCGGTCCCGGCGGGGCCGCCGGGGCTCGACGCTGGGTCTCGCGCGGCGGCGGCAGGGCGAAGTTCAGGTTCTTGGTGACGATCACCGGACCGTTCACCGTCACCGCGAACGGAACATCGGCGTTCGAGGGGGCCACGAGCACCGGTTGCACTGGAACCGGTTCGACGGGCGTGGCCTCCGGCTCGGGTTCATCCTGCTGCTCAAGGCGATCCTGTGGATCCAACTTGAGCTGCTTGAGCTCCACCTGGGGGGGCGCCTCCTCGGGCGCGAACTGCTGCAGGATCAGGCCCGGGGGATGGGCGATGCCCAGCACCCCCCCGGCTAGGAACAGGCTGCAGATCGTGTTCATCCAGATCAGCCGACGCTCGGAGTCCTCGGCCGGCTGCGGAAGACAGGCCCGATACAGCTCATTCTGCAGGACGTACTGCGGGAAGGACTCGGCGGCCAGGGAGGAGGCATTCATGGCGGGAGGTGACGGCGGGTCGGAAACTCAGCGGAAACCCCCGGAATCGGATCGGGAGGGAAGGCCTTGCCACCCCGGCAGGCCACCCAGCGGGGGAACGCGTCGCTCCATAAATCGGGGTGGTTCGGGGGTTGGTCGAACGAGGACGGATCGTGTGGGGACCGATCGTATGGGAGCGCATCGTATGGGGTCAGGGCCTGCCGGAATTGGGGCCAGACGGGACGCCGGGAAGGCCAGAAACGAAGGGAACGGGTGGCCGGAACCCATACGGACCCCGAAGGTCCACCCGGGACCTCCAGCCTTGTGCGCGGCGAACGCCGCCCACTGGCGGACCGGTTCGATGGTCCGAAGGAGGACAGTGTGCAAAAAATCAGCCAAAGCCTGCGTCATCGTTCGTCTTCAACCTATGAGCGAACTTCGTGCCAGTCCGTACCCCGGTCCGGGGGCGGAGCATGAACGGGATTCACGTTTCGGCAACGTTTCGATTCATGGAACCCAAGACCCCCAAGTCGGCCGGATTCAGTCCCTGGGAGCGAACACCACACGGGTTCCCGAGATCAGGTCGTGCAGCGCGCGGCGGGACGGGCCGAGGATCAGGAGATAGCCCAGGCCGAGGGAGAAGACCGTGAGCAGGCCGGCCAGGTAGCGCCGGAAGGCCGCCGGGTAGCCGGGCCGCCCCCCCTCGAGGGTGACCACCGACAGACCGACCATGCGCTTGCCCGGGGTGGCCCCCCAGCGACCCATGAATCCCACCATGTAGGTCAGGCTCACCCCGGTGCATAGCGCGGCGAACAGCGCCTGGAGGCGCACCAGCAGCGCCAGGTCCGGCAGGGAGTCGCCTCGGGAATCCAGCTGCACCTGCACCTGCTCGAGCAGGGAACGGATCTCCTCCTGCCACGGCAGCAGCACCAGGTCGACCAGGAAGAGGATGATCATCCAGTCGGCCACGCAGGCCAGCAGCCGGGGCACGAAACCCGCGTCGCGCAGCCGCGAGGGCTCCCCCTCATCCCGGACGGGGGCGGGCGGAGGCGGAGAGGGCAGATCCCAGGCCAGCTCATGCCGGCCGGAGGCCTCGATCCAGCGCTCGTCGACGGCGCTCCACACGAGGGTGGAGGGGCCGAGCCGGCCGTCCTGGGCCCACTGGCGCAATTCTTCGAGCGAGCCGGAATATTCGCGCCCATCCGCGCCGATCATCGTGTAGGGTGACGCCATGACGGACACCGACCAGATAGGGCCGGATTGGCAAATGGGCAACCGCGTTCCTTCCCCCGCGGGCGATCCGGCCGCAGCCCCGGAAGGCGCGGGTGCGGCTCGCTGGCCCGTGAAACCGGATCCGGTTCCGAAGGTCCCCAATCCCGGCAACGCCCACGTCCTATCGATGAACCCTCCCGAACCCACCCCCGTCTCCGTCGCCGCGATCGAACAGTTGACCGCGCACCGACAGGCGCTGGTCGAGGAACTGGGCAAGGCCGTGATCGGCCAGCGGGAGATCGTCGAGAACACCCTGCTGACGCTCTTCGCCGGCGGCCATGCGCTCATCACCGGCGTGCCCGGGCTGGCCAAGACACTGCTGATCCGCTCCCTCAGCCAGGCGGTCGACCTGCAGTTCAACCGCATCCAGTTCACCCCCGACCTGATGCCGGGCGACATCACCGGCACCGACGTGCTCGAGGAGGACCCCGAGTCGGGCCGCCGCCGGCAGGTGTTCCTGCCCGGGCCCGTCTTCGCGAACCTGGTGCTCGCCGACGAGATCAACCGAACCCCGCCCAAGACGCAGGCGGCCATGCTCGAGACCATGCAGGAACGCCAGGTCACCGTCGGCGGCCGGACCTATCCCCTGCCGAGGCCCTTCCACGTGTTCGCCACGCAGAACCCCATCGAGCAGGAGGGCACCTACGTGCTGCCCGAGGCGCAGGCCGACCGCTTCATGTTCTGCCTCAACACCACCTACCCGTCGCCCGCCGACGAGGAACGGGTGGTGCGCGAGACCACCGGCACGGCACGGCCGGAGATCCGTCCCGTGATCACCGGGCCCGAGCTCATCGAGGCCCAGGCCCTGGTGCGCAGCGTCCCGGTGAGCGACGAGGTCATCGCCTACGCGGTGCGGCTGGTCTCGCGCACGCGGCCGGAGTCGCCCGAGGCGCCGGCCTACATCCGGGAATTCGTGCGCTGGGGCGCCAGCCCGCGGGCCTCGCAGTTCCTCGTGCTCGGAGCCAAGGCCCGCGCGGCCACCACCGGCCGGCTCTGCGCCGACGACGAGGGGATCCGCCACGTCGCCCGCCAGGTGCTCCGCCACCGCATCAGCCCCAATTTCAACGCCCGCGCGCAGAAGGTGGGGATCGAGAGCCTGATCGACCGCCTGCTGAAGGACGTGCCCGTCCGCTAGGCCCAGGGCACCTGCCGGACCATGAACCCACGCCTCGAGATCGACCCCGGACTGCTGGCCTCGGTGGAGGACCTGCCGCTCCTGGCGCGTACGATCGTCGAGGGGTTCCTCGACGGCCTCCACCGCAGCCCCTTCCTGGGCTACTCGACCGAGTTCGCCAGCCACCGGCCATACGTCCAAGGCGACAACCTGAGGCACCTCGACTGGAAGGTGTGGGCGCGCAGCGACGCGCTGTACGTGCGCCAGTTCGAGGACGACACCAACCACCAGGCCCGCATCTACCTCGACACCTCGGCCTCGATGGACTTCGGCAGCGGACCGGCCCACAAGTTCACCTACGCCCGGCGGCTGGCCGCGGCGCTGGCCCACCTGATGGTCCTGCAGCGCGACGCGCCCGGCCTCGTGCTCTTCGGTCCGGAGGGCCGCTGCGTCCTGCCCTGCTCGGCCTCGCGCGACCAGACGATGGAGTTCTTCGCCGAACTGGCGCGCGCGCGGCCCGGGGGCACGACGACCGTCGGGTCCGACCTGCTGGGCATCGTCCAGGCGGTGTCGCGGCGGGGGCTGGCGGTGGTCGTCTCCGACTTCTTCACGGCCGACGACTCGGCCTTCGAGCTCTTGCGCCAGCTCCACGCGCACCGGCAGGAGACGGTGGTCTTCCAGGTGCTCAGCCCCGACGAGCTGGAGCTGCCCGAGGAGGGCCAGTGGCTGCTCGAGGACGCCGAGACGGGCGAGGAACGGGTGGTGGACCTCGACGCGGCCCGCCGGGGCTACCGGGAGCGTCTCGAGGCCTTCTGCGCGCGGGTGCGTTCCGAGTGCGAGGGCCACGAGTTCGACCACGTCCGGCTGTCGACGGGCGAACCGGTCGACCGGGCGCTGCGGGCCTACCTCGAGCGGAGGACCCTGCTGTGAACCCGACGACGACGATCCCGCGACGGACCGGTCCCTGTTGAATCCCCTGCCGGCATGCCGTTCCTCTTCACCCATGCCTTCCTGCTGTCGGCCCTCGCCGGCCTGGGCATCCCCGTGCTGCTGCACCTGCTGCTGCGCCAGCGCAACCCGCGCAGGCGCTTCAGCACGCTGCGCTTCTTCGAGGTGCAGGACACCCGCAGCCACGCCCGGCGGCGCCTCCGCAACCTGTGGCTGCTGCTGCTGCGGCTGGCGGTCTTCGCCCTGGTCGTGCTGGCCTTCGCCCGACCCTACCTGCCCGACGGGTGGAACGGCACGCCCCGCCGGCAGCGTCGTGACGTGGTGATCGTGCTCGACCGCTCGCTGAGCCTCCGGGCCCGCGACGGCGCCGGGTCGCGCTGGGACGCCGCGCTGGCCGCCGGCGGCCGGATCCTCGACGGGCTGGCCGAGGGCGACCGGGCCGCGCTGGTCACCCTGGGCGAGCGTGCCGAGGTGCTCTCGGGCTTCGCGCCGGCGGAGCAGGTCCGGGGGCGCCTCAAGGACCTCGGGCCCGGGGCCGGCCGCGGCGACCTGGCAGAGGGCCTGCGCGAGGCCCTGGATCTGGTGGGCGGGCTCGATGCGCCGGGCGCGGCCTCGGTCGAGGTGGTGGGCGACCTCCAGCGTTCCGGGGCCGACGGCCTCGGCGCCGTGGCGTTGCCCCGCTGGCTGCCCGTGCGCTGGAACCGCGTCGGGGCCACTGCGGTCCCGGCCAACGTGGCCGTGACCGACCTCCGGCCGGCCTCGGGCATCGACCCGGGCGCGCTGTCGGTCACCCTGGCGAACTTCGGCGACAGCCCGGTCACCGACCGCATCGCGGAGCACTGGGTCGACGGAAAGCTGGTGGCCCGGATCCCCTTCACCCGGGCGGCGGGCCAGTCGGCATCCACGGAGTGGAAACCACCCCGGATGGATCCCGGATGGCACAAGATCGAGGTGTGCCTGAAGGACTCCGACGCGCTGGCCGACGACGACGTCCGCCGCCTTGTGCTGCACGTGCCGGAGCCCCTGTCCGTGGCCGCCGTGGAGAACCGCACCGGCGTGCGGTCCTTCGAGGAACAGACGTTTTTCCTCGCCGCCGCGCTCGACCCCTTCCTCGGGGGCACCAACGCCGGCCGGAACGGCTTCCGGGTGGAGGTGCTTCAGCCCGAGGCGCTGGACGGGGCCCTTGGGCGGACGGGCGGCTCCCCGGCGCCCCGGGTCGTCCTGCTGCCCGCCCAGCGGTCGCTGCCCGCCCCGGCCGTCACCGCATTGAACACCTGGGTGGAGCGGGGCGGCGGCCTGCTGCTCTTCGGCGGCGAAGCCCTCGAGCCCTCGCGCTTCAACGCCGAATTCGGCGCGCTGACCCCGGGGCGGCCCGGGGCGGAGATGGCCCCCCCGGCGGAGGTGCCATGGCGGATCGGCCTCTTCGAGCGCGACAGCCCGGTGTTCCGGCCGTTCGCCCGCGCCCGGTCGGGAGGGCCCGCGGTGGCCGAGTTCACCCGGAGGCACGTGCTCGAGCCGGTCCCGGGGGCGACGGTGCTGGCCCGCTTCGACGACACCCAACCCTTCCTTCTGGCGCGGCCGGCCGGCCGGGGCCGGGTGCTCTTCGCCAACACCTCGGCCGACACGGCCTGGACCGACTGGCCCAAGCACAAGAGCTTCGTTCCCTGGGTCCACGCCGCGGTCTCATGGCTGGCCGACGGGGGGGCCGAGCGTCGTCCGCACGCGCCGGAACCGCTGGTCACGGGCACGGAGGCGACCGTCGCCCCAACCGGAGCCGCAAGCCCGCGATCCAACCCGATCCTGAAGGTCTCCCCGAGGCCGGCAGGGCCGACGCCCAAGGTCGCCCTGCGGGCCGACGGCTCGGCCGTCTTCGACGTGAACCACGCCGGGATCTACCGGCTGGACGACGCCGACGGCACCGAGCTCTGGCGCCGCGCCGCCAACCCGCCGCCGGTCGAATCCGACCTCGCCGCGCTCGAGGCGACCGCCGCCGAAAGCCTTCTGGCCCGCCGCACGGACGCCGAATCGGACCTGCCGCCCGGCTGGTTCGGCAACGAGCCCGGACGGCGGGAGTGGTGGCGGGTGCTGATGGGCGCCGCCCTGGCCCTGCTGCTGGTCGAAACCGTCGTCGCCAACCGATCCACCCCATGAACACCCCCGCCGACCAGGCCCGCGACCGGCTCGCCCGGAACGCCCACCGCAAGGATGCCGCCCGCCGGCTCGGCCTCGCCGCCGCCACGGTCTCCGGCCTGCTGCTGGGCCTGCTGCTGATCATGCTCCTGGACTACGGCCTCGGGCTGCCGACCTGGGTGCGGGCCGCCGCCGGCGTCGCCCTGCTCGCCGCGCTCGGGGCAGGATGGCGCCGGTGGCAGACGGCGCGGCGGCGGCGCACCTCGCTCAAGGAGGCGGCCCTGGACCTCGAATCGGCCCGGCCCGGTCTCGGCTGCGAGGTCTCGACGGCATCGGAATACCTCTCGGGCGGCCGCACGCCCGGGAACGCCCACGAGTCGGAGCTGGCCGCGGCCCTGAGCCTCCGGGCCGCCCGGGTGGCCTCGGAGGAGGAACAGGCCGGGACGGTCGACTACCGCCGGAGCCTCGGGCTTCCCGGGCTGCTCTTCGGCGGCGGCGTGCTGACGGGCCTGCTGGTGTTCCTGGTCGTGGCGCCGCAGTCGGGAACGGCGGTGCGGCGGGCCCTGGCCCCCTGGTCCGGGGCGCACTTCACCGGGCTGGCGGTCGAGCCGGCCGGCGGCGAATTCCCGGTTGGCCACCGGCTCACCCTGACCAACCGACTCTCGGGCCGTATCCCGCGCTCCGTCGAGTTCCAGTGGCGCGAGGATGGCCAGACGGGCTGGCGCACCGAGATGGTCGATGTGGCCTCGAACCTCCCGGTGGCCTTCCACGCGCTGACAGTGTCCGCCTCCGGAACCTTCCGCATCCGCGCCGGCGACCATCTCTCGGCGGAGTTCCCGCTCGTGGCCTACATCCCGCCGGAGGTGTCGGCCCTCTCCGTGCGGCTGGTGCCACCGGCCTACTCCGGGCTTCCGGAACTGCGGCAGTCCTCGCCGGCCCTCACCGCACTGCGGGGCACCCGGGCCCTCGTGGAACTGGAGGGCAACGTGGCGCTGGGCCGGGCCGAACTGGCGCTGACCAACGGCACGGTGGTGGCGCTGGTTCCGGCCGCTTCGAACCTCTGGCGGGGCGAGTTGACCCTCTTTGCGGACTCGTCCTACTCGATCGTCATCGCCGACTCCCGGGGACGTCCGGGTCTGGCCAACTCCGTCCGCCACCCCATCCGCGCGCTGCCCGACCTGCCGCCGAAGGTGGACGTCACCGAACCCGGCGAGGACATCCGGGCCGACCCGGATGAGCTCATCCCGCTCAAGGTGGCCGCCTCGGACGACTTCGGCCTCGAGTCCATCACGCTGGTTTACCACGTGCTCGGCGGCCCCGAGTACCGGCTGGAGGTGCGCGACCGGCACACGAAGGACGGCCAGACGCTCGGCGCGGTGGTCCTGCGCCTGGAAAGCCTCGGCGTGAAGCCCTACGACGTGGTCGCCTACCACGCGGAGGCCCGAGACAACAACACGCTCGACGGACCCGGCATCGGCCGTTCGCCGACCTACTTCATCGAACTCACCGACCGCTCCGGGCCGCCGCCCACCCAGCGCAAGAGCCAGGGTCCGCCGCAGCAGCGCCTCAACCTGATCGCCATCCAGAAGGGCCTCCTGGCCGACACCACGGGCCTGGCCACCAACGCGGCCCCGAAGGCCACCGCCGACCTGGCCGGCCGCCAGCGGGAGGCCCGGGCGCTCACCGCACGCTATCAGGAGCGCCTCGAGTCGATGAACGCCCCGAAGGGCGCGCAATTCGCCCTCGACGAGGCGCTCGAGGGCATGGACGACGCCGCGAAGGCCCTGGACCAGCGCTCCCCCAAGGCGGCCATCCCGGCCGAAGAGAAGGCGCTGGCGGCGCTCTACCGGGCCATCAAGGCCATGCCGCAGCTCAAGAATCTGCCGACGAATCCAGACCTGGCCCTGCAGCCCCCCGACCCGTCGGCCGAACCACCTCCGCCGCAAATCGTGCTGGAGGCCATCGAGAAGAAGCCCAAGACCCCGGCCGAGTCCGCCGAGGAGAAGAAGGCCCTCGAGGAGGCGCTCCAGGAGGCCCTCGCCCTGGCCCAGGCACAGTCCGAGCTGACCGACCGGATGGATGGCAAGGACTCGAAAGGCGACCAAGGCGACCAAGGTGACAAGGGTGACAAGGGCGACAAGGGCGACAAGGGGGGCCGAGGACAGGACGGCAAGAAGGGACGGGACGGCCAAGGCGACTCACCCGGCGAACCGGGACGGCAGGGACAGGGCCGGGGCCAGCCAGGCCGGAATCCGGGCCAAGGCTCCGGACCGGGCCAACCGGGCCAACCGGGCGGTCAGCCGCCGGGTCCCGGGGCGCCGGCCGATCCGTCGATGGCCGGGCGCCAGCGCCAGTTGCAGGAACGGGCCCGACGCCTGGCGGAGCGGATCGACCGGCTGGCCAAGCCGAAGACCGGCGAGTCGCCCGAGGCCAAGGCGGCCGGCCAGCGGGTGGCGGGCGCGGCCGACCAGATGGCCCAGGCCGCGGAGGCCTTGGGGAGCGGCCGCTCCGACGCCGCCGGGTCCAGCGGAAGCTTGGCCGCCGCCGGGGTGCAGTCGGCCGCGGACCTGCTCGAGCGGGCCCTGCGCCCGGGCACGGAGCGCACCGACGTCTCGGCCGAGGAGGCGCCGGCCCAGTTCGAGGAGCAGATCGCCGAGTATTTCCGGCGGTTGACCCGGGCCCAATGACGCCAGGCCCGACCTTCGGATCCCGATGATCCCTCCCCCGTCGCCATGATGCAGTTTTCGCAATCGCCGGATCCCCGCTGGCTGATCGCCGGCAGCCTGGCCGTCACGGTGCTGGTCGTCGTCAGCCACGCGATGGCCCGCGGCCGCTCGAAGCCGTGGATCCGGGGCATCTGCACCTTCCTGCGTCTGGCCTCCCTCACCGGCGTGGTGCTGTGCCTGCTCGACCCGCAGTGGGTGGAGAAGATCGTCCATCCCCGGCGCGCCCGGGTGGCGGTGCTGGTCGACACCTCGCGCAGCATGGCCACCGGCGACGAGCCCGGGGGCCGGCTCGGGGCGGCGCGGTCGTGGATTTCCCGGCACGTGCTCCCGGCCAAGCCCGACACCGTCGATCTGGTCGGCCTGCGCTTCAGCGGGTCGGTGACGCCCGAGACCAACGGCGTCGCCCCAACGGCCGACGGGGCCTCGAGCGGCCTGGCCCGGGCGCTGGAGAGCCTCCTGTCGCTGCCGCCGGAGGAGCCGCTGGCGGGCGTGCTGCTGGTCTCCGACGGGATCGACACCGAGGGCCGGGATCCGGAGGCCGCCGCGCGCCGCCTGCGCCGCCACGGGCTGCGCGTGCACACCCTGCTCAGCGGCACGACCAACGAGCTGCAGGACGTGCGCATCACCGGCGTCGAGGTGCGGCGGGCCGTGGCCGAGAAGGCCCCCACCCGCGTCTCTGTGGGCCTCCGTTCGCCGGGCTTCGCCGGGAGGCGCGTGACCGTGCAGGTGCGCAAGGACGGGCGCATCCTGGCCGCGCGGCCCGTCGACCTCGACGGCGGGGGCCAGCGCATCGAGCTGGAGTTCACGCCCGGGGCGCGGGGCTTCCAGGTCTATGAGGTGGCCGTCTCGGGCCTGCCCGGCGAATGGCTGGCCTCGAACAACCAGCGACCCTTCGGCCTGGAGGTCGTCGATCCCACGCTGCGGGTGCTCTACATGGAGGGCACCCCGCAGAACAACCAAAGCCCTCAGCCCGAGTGGAAGTACCTCAAGGACGCGCTGCAGAGCGACCCGGGCATCCGGGTGACCACGCTGTACCGGCAGTTCGGCAACAACGGCCAGTACCTCAACACCGTCGACTCCGACCCGGAGACCGGCGAGCGCATCTACCCGGTCGAGCACCCGACCCAGGGGTTCCCCCGCACCCTCGCTGGCCTGCTCGACCACGACGTGGTGATCCACAGCGACATCCGGCGCGATTCCTTCAGCCCGCTGCAGCTCACGAACATGGCCCGGCTCGTCGAGGAATTCGGGGGCGGGTTCCTGATGATCGGCGGCAACTCGGCCTTCGGACGGGGCGGCTACCACCAGACCCTGCTCGACCGCCTGATCCCGGTGGCGATGGAGGGGGCCTACGACTCCTCGCGCGAGGACTTCCTGCCCAAGGTGCCCCGGGGCGCCTGGACACACCCCATCGTCGCCATCGGGGCCGACGCCGACGAGACGCGCCGGATCTGGACCGAGAAGTTCCCCGTGCTGCACGGCATCAACCGCGTGGAGCGGGCCAAGCCCGGCGCGCAGGTGCTGGCCTACGCCGACAACGCCCCGCAGGGCTTCGAGGGCGACGTGCTGCTGGCCGTCCAGGAAGTCGGCCGGGGCCGCACCATGGCCTTCACCTCCGACACCACCCGGTCGTGGGGCGCGGACTTCGAGACGCTCTGGGGCGAACCGCGCAATCCGAAGTGGCCGGTCACCGAGGACAACTGCGACTCGCGCTACTACCGCCGCTTCTGGGTCAACGCCATCCGGTGGCTGGCGGCCGGGCGCTCCAACCGCACCAACCCGCCGGTGCAGCTCGACCTGTCCGGCTCGCTCATCGCCCCGGGAGCCACGGTTTCGGCCTCGGTGCAGGTGCGGGATCCCGGCCGGCGGGAACTCGCCGATGCCGAGGTCACGCTGTACGCCGGGTCGGGCGCCTCGAGCAACGCGGTCGGCGTCGCGCGCTTCGATCCATCGCTCCGGGCCTACGTGGGACCGCTCACGCTGCAGCGGCCCGGCACCTTCGTCGTCACGGCCGTCGCCCGGCACCACGGGGAGACGGTCGGCACCGACCGCCAGCTGCTCGTGGTCGAGTCGGTGGACCCGGAACTGGCCGACCTGCAGGCCCGGCCACCGGTGCTGCAGGCGGTGGCCCGGGCCGGCGAGGGCGGGTTCCACCGCGTCGGGGAGGCCGATCCCAAGGACCTCGACGCGCTCTGGGGCGACCTGCCGCCCGCACGGGTCGAGTTCCTGCGCCGGTCCCTGTGGGACCGCCCGACCACCCTGGCGATCCTGCTGGGACTGCTGGTGCTGGAGTGGTCCCTGCGCCGTTGGAAAGGCTTGGCCTGAGGCCTCATGGAACGCCCTTCGGCATCCCCGACCCCGATCCCCGCCCCGGACCGCCCCGGACCGGGCGGATGCGTCCGGACACCCCGGATCCTTCTGGCCGGCCTGCTGGCGCTGTGGACCGCGACCCTCGACGCCGCCATCGGGGGAATCGCCTTCCGGGCCGCCGGGCCGGGCCTGGCCGTGGCCCATGTGGAACGCGACGAGCCCTGGTCGCTCCACGTGGTGCGCGTCGATCGGCGCCACCCCGGGCTGGGGTTCTTCCCGTCGCTGGCCTTCCATGACCGCATCGGGCTCAACCCGCTCTCGGAGCAGGTGGCCCTCTTCCCCAAGGCGCTGGGCACCGCCGAGGCGGCCATCAACGGTGATTTCTACGCGCTCGAGAACGACCCCCTGCCGGGCGATCCGCGCGGCCTCTTCCTTCAGCGGGGCGGGCTGGTCAGCGCGCCCATCGCACGGGACTGCCTGTGGTTCGACGCCTCGGGCGCGCCCCACATCGACACCGTCCAGCCCCGCTTCCGCCTGCGGGTCGGGTCCTCCGCCCCGGTGGACTTCGGACTGAACGAGGATTTCGACGGCGCGCGCCCGGTGGTGCTCACCCGGGCCGCCTCGCCGGCCCCGGAGCCCTGGGATCCTCGCGCCGCCACCGGCTGGGTGCTCGTCCGCGACGGCTCCCACCCGTGGCTGCCGCTGGCCCCGGGGCGGACCCTCCGGGCGGTGGTGCGCGGACCGGCCCCGACGGGGGGAGGTCGGCAGGAGATCGCCCCCGACACGCTGCGGCTGCAGGCGGGACCGGACCTCCGGGCCCACCTGCGCGCCGGGGCGCCCGTGGTCCTGGAGACGGCCACCGACCCGTCGCTCGCCACGGCCGTCTCGGCCATCGGCGGCGGACCGGCCCTGGTGCACCTGGCCCGGCCGACCGGCAAGTCGGCCGCCAGATCGTTCGAGCGACACCCCCGGTCGGCCTTCGGGTGGAATGCCCGTCACGCCTTCCTGGTGGTGGTCGACGGCAGGCAGGCGGGCCTGTCGGTGGGCATGACCCTGGCCGAGCTGTCGGACTTCCTCGTCGAGCTGGGCTGCGAGGAGGCCCTGAACCTCGACGGTGGCGGCTCCACCGAGCTGATCCTCGGCGGACGGATCCTCAACAGCCCGTGCTACGGGCGCGAGCGGGCCACGGCCACGGGCCTCCTGGTGGTGCGCGCTCCGGCCGCGTCCTCCCCCGGCCCCACCGAACCCCCGGGCACCCCCCAGGCCCCTCCCGCCCCATGAGCCTCCGCCTCGCCGCCCGGCTCGGACTCGCCGCGCTCATGGGACTCGGAGCCACGTCAGCCGGGGCATCCCCGGGGTCGTCGGGACCCTCCGTGGCGAACCCGCCGCGCGCGCGGCTCTCCGAGGCCTTCAGCTACCGCCAGAAGACCCTGCCGGAAGGACCCTGGTCGGTGCATGTCGTCCGCATCCGCCGGGATCGTCCCGACCTCTCCCTGCAGGTGCTGCTCGGCGGCGGCGAGCACCTCGGCGTGTCGACCCTCTCGCGGCAGGCCGCCGCCGTCGCCCGGTCCCGCGGCCGTCCGCTGGCCGCACTCAATGGCGACTTCTTCGCGCGGGGCGGGCCCTGCCTCGGCGATCCGGAAGGCCTGTGCGTGCGGGATGGCGAACTGGTCTCGGCCCCGAACGGCAAGAGCGCGTTCTGGATCGGGGCCGACCGCTCCTTCCATCTGGGCCCGGTGGTCTCGCTGCTGTCGATGATCGCCCCGGACGGCACCCGGATGCCGATCGGCCTGAACGAGGAGCGCCAGGAACGTCCGGTGCTCTACTCGCCGGCCCTGGGCACCCGCACCCCGTCCGCCGCCGGGACCGAGGGGGTGTTCCTGGCCGAGCCCGGCACGGCGATGCCCATCCGGCCCGGGCTCCATTCGGCCTTCCGGCTGGCGTCGATCCACCGGGACGGCAACGTGCCCATCCCGGCCCGTGGCGTGGTGCTGTCGCTGCCGCCGGAGTCCGGGACGGGTCAATCCATGCTCGAGATCGGATCGGTATGGACCCTCTCGACGGCCACGCAACCCGACCTGGCCGGCACGACCAGCGCCCTTGGCGGCGGGCCCGCCCTGCTCAAGGACGGCAGGCCCACGGCGTTCCAGGCGTCCGACGCGAGGCACCCGCGCTCGGCCATCGGCTGGAACGACACGTTCTTCTTCCTGGTGCAGGTCGACGGCCGCCAACCGGGCGTCTCGGTGGGCATGTCCCTGACCGAGCTGGCCGATCATCTGGCCCGGCTCGGATGCACCGAGGCCCTCAACCTCGACGGCGGGGGTTCCTCCACGCTCTGGGCGCGGGGACAGGTGATGAACTCGCCGTGCGAGGGGGTCGAGCGCCCCATGGGCAACGCCCTGCTCATCCGACTCGAGGACGGTCCGCCCGCCCCGAAGGACCGGCCGGCGCCGTGACCGGAGCCGTGCGGGCCCCAATCCCGATTCGGTCCCCCAATTGCCAACTCGTTCCCCGACACCGATCGGGTTCCGCCTCAGCCCCGCTTCAGCACGAGGTTGCGGAACTCGTCGAAGAGGCCCGAGGAATCGTGTGGACCCGGGGCGGCCTCCGGGTGGTACTGCACGCAGAACACCGGCTTGGTCTTGTGACGCAGACCCTCGACGGTCTGGTCGTTGAGGTTGATCCGGTTCACGGCCACATCGGACGGGAGAGACGACGGATCGACGGCGAATCCATGGTTCTGCGCGGTGATCTCCACGCGGCCCGTCTCGAGATCCTTGACCGGCTGGTTGCCGCCGCGGTGGCCGAACTTGAGCTTGAAGGTCCGCCCCCCGAGCGCCTGGCCGAGGATCTGGTGTCCCAGGCAGATGCCGAAGATGGGCACACCGGAGTCCACGAGCGTCTTCACCTCCCGGACGATGCCGCCCAGGGTGCCGGGGTCGCCCGGACCGTTGCTCAGGAAGACCCCGGCGGGCTTGTGGGCCAGCACCTCGGAGGCCGGCGTGCCGGCCGGCACCACCCGCACGCGGAAGCCCCGCTGGCGCAGGCGCCGCAGGATGTTGTACTTCACGCCGAAATCGTAGGCCACGATCGGCAGGTCGGCCGGCGGCAGGGGCAACCGGACGTGGCGGGGATCGCCCGGCGAGTGCTGCTGGGTGACCGTGAACTCGGGCGACTCCTGGTCCTTCTCGTCCCACAGGAAGGCCTCGCGGTGCGTCACCTCGACCACGTAGTCGCGGCCCTCCATGGAGCCCCACCCCCGCGCGCGGCCGATCGCCTCGGCCTCGTCCATGGGCTCGGTGGTCAGGAACCCGGCCATGGCACCCCGCACCCTCAGCTTCTTGGTGAGGGCCCGGGTGTCGACCCCCTGGATGCCCGGGATGCCGCTCTCCTCGAGGAAGGAGGCCAGCGTCCGGTCCGAACGCCAGTTGCTGACCACCGGGCTCAGCTCCCGGATGACGAAGCCGGAGGCATGCGCCCGCCACGACTCCATGTCCTGACGGTTGATGCCCGTGTTGCCGATCAACGGATAGGTCATCGTCACGATCTGGCCCTTGTAGGACGGATCGGTGAGGATCTCCTGATATCCGGTCATCGAGGTGTTGAAGCACACCTCCCCGGACACCGAGGCCCGGGCTCCGAAAGCGTTGCCGCGGAACACCGTGCCGTCTTCGAGGGCGAGAATCGCGTTCATGGGGGACTTCAGGGCGCCAAACGCCCCGGCGATGGCCGGGGCGGGCGGAGTGTGCGCAAGCCCCCCGCCGAAGCAAGGCCAAGCCGATGAACTGTCGGCGTGCGCCCGAACGGCGACCGCGCGGGCCCCAGGCCGCCCCGAATCGCCTTGTCGAGCCGATACCGCATGGTGAGATCACCCCATGACGATCCGAGGGTTGCCGTGGTGGCTCGGCGGCCAGGCCGCCTTGGCGACCCTGGCCCTCGCCGCCGTGACCCTCGAGCCCGACGGGTACCATGTCCGCCCGGGCGACCGCCTGCAGGACGCCCTCGACCTCGCCGCGACCAATGCGGTGCAGAAGACCGTCCGGGTGCATCCCGGGGTGTATCGCCCCGAGTCGAAGCGGCAGGCGCTGGCATGGTTCAACCGCCGCCATGACGGCATCCGCCTCCTGGCCCTGGGGGAGGTGACGCTCAGCGCGGCCAATCCGGCGCTGTCGTCGACCAACGAGCCGTCCCACCCGGCCGTGGTCAACCACGTGGTGTACTTCGGCGACGGGATCTCGACCAACACGCTGATGCGCGGGTTCCGTCTCACGGGCGCCAACGCCTTCCTCACCAAGGAGGGCACCCCGGCGCTGGAACCCAACCGGACCATCCTCAAGAACCACTTCTTCTACTCGGACGGCGGGGCCGTGAAGGTCTTCGGGCGCTCGGCCCCCCGGCTGGTCGAGCTGACGATCGAGGACAATGTCACGCGCCCCTGCGGCGCGGGCATCTCCGTCCAGCAGCAGGGCTTCCGGGACACACCGGTGCTCATCGCCAGCTGCCGCTTCCTCAACAACCGGGCCCAGGGGACCGGACCGGCCATCGACCTGCTCGCCGGCAGCTCGGCCCGCATCCTCAACTGCCTGTTCGTGGGGAACCTTTCCAACACGGGGGAGGACCTGGTGGCCAAGGCCTCGGGCGAGAAGCCCTTCGCCAACAACGGGGCCATCACCATCTTCTGGGAATCGCTGGCACTGGTGCAGAACTGCACCTTCACCGGCAACCGCAACGGCGTGGACGACATGGGCGGCGACAGCGTCTACTTGGACAGCCTTTTCCACGCCAACCGGGCCGAGGGCGGGCTGCCCGGCTTCGCCCGCTACGAGCTGGCCGTCAACGCCGGGGCCCGGGTGGAGGGCTGCGCGGTCCTCGGGGCCGTGCACGACCTGAAGCGGGTGATCGACCCGGCACGCAACCGGCTTGCCGGCCCCGACCCGCGCTTCGACGCCGACTGGGTGCCCCAGGCCCCGGAATACGCCCGCATCGGATACCGTCCCCCGAGGCCGCCCCCGGGGGCGCCGGCCGGCGCGACCACCCCTCCACCGGTCACCTCGGCTCCACCAGCTCCAGCGTCCCGTTGAGCGGGATGGGGCCGGTGCGGACCTGCCGCCGACCCGAGGGCCAAGCCACCTCGATGCGGTCCACGGCCGTCTCCGACCCCAGCCCGAAGTAGAGCGGCAGGCTGCTCTGGGCGAGGTATCCCGCCTTGCCGTCGTGGAAGCGGGTCTGCACCCGCGGGCCGCAGTGGACCCGCACCGTCGCGCCCAGCCCGTCGCGGTTGGACACCGTGCCCACCAGCCGCACCTGGAGGAAGCGCAGCGCGGTCCGCTCGGACAGGTCGCTCAGCAGGACCTGCGGCGCGTCGTTCCACTCGTTGGTCACCAGGTCGAGGTCCCCATCGCCGTCCACGTCCAGGGCCACCGAGGAGCGGGAGCTGGCCGTGCCCCTCACGCGCACCGTGCCGGTCCGTCCCTTGGCGAGCGCATGGCGCCGGCCCTCCGCCGTGGACGTGTCGAGCACGAAGGCCTCGCGCCGCACGGGGTCGCCCCGGCGCGGTTCGAGCCCCAGCACGGCCCCGGCCTCCACGAAGCGCCGGCCTCCGTCGTTGAGCAACAGCGAGTTGGCGACGTAGCGCAGGGGATAGCCCATGCCGGCCGTCACGAAGACGTCCTCGTCGCCGTCGGCGTTGAAGTCGGCCACGCTGACGCCCCAGGGCCAGTAGGTCTCGGCCCCGACGGCCGCGGACACCTCGGCGAAGGCCTGGCCCGCTCCCTGGTTCTGGAAGAACGCGTTGCCGAAGAGGCTGCGGGCGGCCTTGCGGAACTGCTCGGGCTTCCACTCGGCCGCACACCAGGCGTCGCTCTTGGTCTTCTCGAAGGCCGAGGTGAGATTGGTGTCGCCGGCGTTGATCTGGGCCGTGGTCATGTCCGAGTGCATGTCGGTCACGAAGAGATCCATCAGGCCGTCGCGGTTCTGGTCGAAGAACTTCACGCCCATCGAGCCCCACGGCGTCTTCGGGAAGAAGGCCGCCGTGCGGTCCTCGAAGCGGCCGCCCTCGCGGCGGGCGTAGTAGCGGTCCTCGCCCGACATGCTCAGCACGTACAGCTCCGGATACCCGTCGGCGTCGAGGTCGCAGAAGGTCGCGTCGCCGCTCCAGCCGCGATGGACCAGGCCGGCGGCGGCCGAGCCGTCCTCGAAGCGCCCGTCACCCCGGTTGCGCAGCAGGAGGCTCGTCTCGCTGCGCTCCGGGTACTGCCAGCCCTGGAAGGCGTCAGACCGGCCGACATACTCGCCGGCCCGGCCCTTCTCGTTGCGGGTGTACACGCCGACGTGGCAGACGAAGAGATCAAGCCGCCCGTCGCGGTCGTAGTCGAAGAACACCGAGCCTGAGCCGTGGGCGGGCTTGCCGCCGGCCAGGCCCGCCTCGGCCGTGATGTCGCGGAAGCGCCCGCCACCCTCGTTGCGGAAGAGCGCGTGCCCCTGGCGCACCGTCGTCACCAGGAGGTCGGGCCGGCCATCGTTGTCGAGGTCCGCGAACGAGGCTCCCACGCTCACCTTGCCCGCCATCGCCACACCGGCCGTCGCGGTGATGTCGGCAAAGCGCCCGCCGCCGAGGTTGCGCCAGAGCTGGTTGCCCCCGCGCTGGTTGGTGAAGAAGAGGTCCGGCCGGCCGTCGCCGTCGACATCCCCGGCCGCGATGGCCGTGCCGTGGTCGTAGTGCACGGCCTTGTAGTCGCGCGCGCCGTCATCGACGGGCACCTGGCGGAAGGTGATGCCGCTCTCGGGCAGGCGGTCCCGGAAGGAGAACCCGTGGAAGACCTTCCAGGACGACGCCTCGGCCCGCTGCCGGCGCCCCTCGGCCTCGAGGGCCGCCCGCACCGGTTCCTGCAGCGCGGGATCCGGCACGTCGACGACCGCATCGGCGCCCAGGCGGCCCGCCAGGACGGCAAGGAGACAACAGGTCGACCGGGACGGGCACAGGGGGGCGTTCATGGAGCTTTGGGTTCCTATTGGAGGCTCTTCTACCACCGTGGGTAGGATTCTGCAAAGGCTCTCTCCGGGAGGCCCTGGCACCGGACCGGATCGCCACCGGGGTTGGGGCTTTCCAAGCCCGGGGCGGGCTGGTTGATTCCGACGCATCCTCTCTGACTGCCCATGAACCGCTTCCCCTGGATCCTGGTCGGCGCGGTGCTCTGGAGCCTTTGGACCCCGGTCGCGGCCCAGGCCCAGGGCCCCGGGCCGTCGCACGCCCTGCGCACCAACGACGTGATCGCGCTGCTCGGAGGCGGCACGGCCGAGGCGCGCGCGCGGGGCGCCCACTGGGAGACGCTCCTGATGGCCACCCACCCCGGCCACCGGCTGCGCGTGCTGAACCTCGCGCGGGAGGGCGACACCGTCTATAGCCAGTTGCGCGACGTGAACTACCCGACGCCCCTGCGCCAGGTGGCCGAGGCGAAGGCGACGGTCTGCGTGCTCGATTTCGG
Source organism: Verrucomicrobiota bacterium (assembly GCA_016871615.1). GTDB lineage: Bacteria > Verrucomicrobiota > Verrucomicrobiia > Limisphaerales > UBA9464 > SXXZ01. Next base: position 74,140 of record VHCX01000002.1, on the reverse strand, counting down.
CCAGGGCGAGGCCTTCGCCGGCATGGACCGGCTGGACGCCTTCGCCGAGCGGCTCGACCAGTGGGTGGTCGACCTCCGGGTCATGGGCGTCCGCGTGGTGCTGGCCACTCCGGCCCCGGTCGTGCGCCCCGACCCGCCGCCGGTCGAGGCCTACGCCGAGGGCATCCGCCGGATCGCCCGGCGTCGGAACCTGGCGCTCCTCGACGTCTTCGAGGCGGCCCGAGGCCGCCGGGGTCTCTCCGAGGACGGCCGCCGGCTCAGCGACGCCGGACACGCCCGCATCGCGGCGGCGGCGCTGGGGCCGTGGCTCGGGGGGCGGGCGGTGCCTCCGGTCGACGAGGCGGGCCGTTTCCGCGAGCCGTCGTGGGAGGCCCTCCGGCAGGCGCTGGTCGAGCGAAACACGCTCTGGAAGGGCTACACCCGTCCGACGAATTGGGCCTTCCTCGCGGGCGACCGCACCGAACAGCCCAGCAGCCGCGACCACCGGGATCCGAAGGTCCGCTGGTTCCCGGCCGAGATGGAGCAGTTCGTGCCCCTGCTCCAGGCCGCCGACCGCAAGGCCGATGCGCTCGCCGCCCTCGCGACGGCCCTGCCCACCGCCAACACCCGCTGACCCGCCATGATCCGCCTCCACCGGTTTCCGACCCTCCGCCCCGGCCTCGCCCGGGCCCTCGTCGCGGCGACCCTCGGCCTGTTCGCCCCGTGGCCGCTCGTCGCCACCCAGACCCCGGACGAGGAACTGGCCACGCTCCGGGCCCTGCCCGGGTATTCCATCAGCCTCTTCGCCAGCGAGGAAGGTGGCGTGGTCAAGCCCACGCAGATCCGCTTCGACGGCGACGGCCGCCTGTGGGTGGCCACGACCACCAGCTACCCGCAGCTCCGCCCGGGCGAGACCCCGCGCGACCGCATCGTGGTGCTCGAGGACACGGACCACGACGGCCGCGCCGACCGGACCACGGTCTTCGACGACCGTCTGCACATGCCGCTGGGGCTCGAGCTGGGCGACGGCGGTGTGTACGTGGGCGCGGCCGACCAGCTGCTCTTCCTCAAGGACACCGACGGCGACGGCAAGGCCGACCTGAGGCGGGTGATCTTCAGCGGCTTCGGCACCGGCGACACCCACCAGACCCTCAACTCCTTCACCTGGGGACCGTCGGGCGAGCTGATGATGAGCCAGGGCCTGCATGCGGTGAGCCGCATCGAGACCCCGTGGGGCAACGAGACGCTGCACCAGGCCGGCCTCTGGCGCTTCTGGCCACGCAGCCTGCGGCTCGACGCCTTCTGGGACGGCGCGATGGGCGCCCACAATCCCTTCGGCACCACCTTCGACCGCGCCGGCCAGCCCTTCGTGTTCGCCGGCAACGGGCACGGCATCGCCCACCTGACCCAGGCGATGATCCGCACCGAGCACTTCGAGGCGCATCCGCCGCTCTGGAACCAGGGCCGCAAGTTCGGCGGCGCCGACATCGCCGACAACGGCCACTGGCTCCCCGAACACCGTGGCGAATTCGTGGCCGGCGGCTACCTGCACAACAGCGTCGAGCGCTTCCGCATGACTCCAAAAGGCGCGAGCTTCCAGGTCGACCGCCTGCCACCCTTGGTGGAGTCCACCAACACCGCCTTCCGCGTGGTGGACGTGCGCTTCGGTCCCGATGGGGCACTGTACCTCTGCGACTGGTTCAACTCGCTCATCGGGCACTACCAGACCAGCTTCCGTCATCCCGACCGCGACAGGACGCGCGGCCGGATCTGGCGTGTCACCGCCAACGGCAGGGTCCCCCTGAAGGCACCTGCCCCCCTCGAGAAGGCGGCATTGCCCGCACTCTTCGACGCGCTGCTCTCGCCCGAGCGCTGGAACCGGCAGCTCGCCGCCCGGGTGCTCAAAGACCGGCCGACCGAGGCGGTCGTCGCGGGGGTGCGCGCCTGGGTCGCCGCCGCTCCGTCGGGCGAGGGCCGTCTGGAGCGGTTGAACGAGGCCATCGGCATCCTCGCCGCGCATGAGGTGCCCGAGCCGGACTTCCTCGCCGCGCTGTCGCGCTCACCCGACCCCGACCACCGCGCCCGCGCGGCACGCGTCACCGGTCATTGGGCCGGACGCCTTATGGATCCCTTGGAGATCCTCGGACGCCTCGCCACCGATGCCCAACCCAGGGTGCGCCTGGAGGCCGTGGTCGCCTGCGCCTACGTGCCGGACGCCCGGGCGGTCGAGGTGGCCTCGCTCGCCATGGAAGGGCCCGAGGAGGCGCCGATCACGTATGCCTTCACCCAGTGCGTGCATGCGCTCAAGCCGTTGTGGAAAGGCCCCTACGGCCGGGGATCCCTGGCCTTCGGCGGCAGCCAACGACGCAAGGATGCCTTCACGCGCGCCGACCGCAGCGCCGACACCGTGGACGAGGCCGCGACGCGGTTGCGCCGGGTGCAGGAGGTGGCCCTGCCGGCCGACACGCAAGCCTCGCTGGTCGAATCGGTCCTCGCCGCCGCGCGCCCGCAGGACCTCCCGCTGCTCCTGGCCCCTCGGACCCACACCGTCGGGGCGGCCCACGATGCCGGGGCCCACGCCCGGGCGTTGCTGCGGCTCGACGCCCTCGGCCGCGACTCCGGTCTCAAACCCTCCCAGGATGTCCGTCCCGCGCTGGCGCCTCTGCTCGCCGGAACGAACGCCGCGATCCGCGCCGCCGCCGCCCGGCTCGTCGGCCGCTGGCAGGTGGTCGGCCTCGAGGCCGACGTGGCGCGCCTCGTCGAGGCGGCGGACACGGAGGAGGCCGTCCGGGTCGGGGCCATCCTTGGGCTGGCGCTCTTCCCCGCCCCGGAACACACCGGCCGCATCCTCCGGGCGGCCGGGCCGGGGGCGGGTCGGGCCCTGAAGACGGCCGCCGCCGCCGCCTTGCCGGCCCGTGACCCCGACACCTCGGCCCGCCTGGCGGCCGAGGTGCTCGCCCGGGAGACCGACGCCGCCTCGATCGAGGCGGTCGCCGCCCCGATCCTTCGGCAACCCAGGGGGGCGCCATCACTGGCCCGGGCGCTGCAGGCCACCCCGCCCCACCCCGCCTCGGCCCGGGGGCTGGCGGCCTTCCTGGCGCAGGCCGGCCGGAATATCCCGGAGCTGGCGCCGGTGCTGGGACCGGCTGTCGGCCGGGCCTCCTCCGGACCGACCCTCACGGAGCGGCTGGCCTCGCCGGCCGCCCGGACGACCTTCCTGCAGACGGTGTCGACCTCGGGCGATGCCGCCCGGGGAGCCCGGATCTTCGCGCAGGCCGAGCTGGGTTGCACCGCCTGCCACGGGGTCGGCGCCTCGCAGCCGGGCCTCGGACCGGACCTCGGGGCCCTCGGCACCGCCCAGACGCCCGAGTTCATCCTGCGGGCCATCCTCGAGCCCCAGGCCGAAGTGAAGGAGGGCTTCATGAGCTGGAACGTGACGCTGCGGAACGGCGAGGAGGTCCAGGGCCGCATCGAGAGCACCTCGGAGCAGGAAGTCGTGCTGCTCGACGCCGCCACCCGGAAACCCCTGCGCCTGGCCCGCAGCGGGATCGTCTCCCAGGCCCAGGCCGGATCCATCATGCCCGCCGGCCTGGTCGACGCGCTGGCCGAGGACGAGTTGCGCGACCTCATCGGCTACCTCGCCGGCCTCGGCCGCCGGGACCGCTGATCCAACCGGTCGAGGAGGCGCATCTCCAGCGCCGCGGAGCGGTCCGGACCGTTGACGGGGTGGAAGGCCTTCGGGGATGGTCGGCCCATCGTGCCGGCCCATCCGCTCATCGAGCTCATCACGTCGCCAGAGCCTTCGGTGCGGGACCGTCCGCTCGAGGCCTGGGCCGGGGCGGCGAGCCTCGCCGACCTGCGGACGGCCTGCGAGGCCCTCGACGGATTCCGGCGGGACGCGCAGAACCTCTACGAGCGGGTGCGGGCGCTGTTCTTCCTGGCGGCGCTGCACCGCTACCACCTGCCGCCCCGGCTGGCCTCGTCGGCTTCCGGCGGGCCGGCGGGCCGGGGAACCCACGCCGGCCTGATCCCGTTCTCCGGGTTCGAGCACCTGCTGCACCGGCGCTTCGAGGAGGCCATCGACGGCTTCTTGGCCGAACAACGGGCCGGGGTGCCCTCCGACGGCCTCTGTTCGGCCCTCGCAACCGCCTACCACCGGCTGGCCTTCCAGACCCTCGCCGACCAGGTCCGGCGGAGCGTGCGCACCGTGCGTGGCAACCAGTGGATGTTCCGCATGGGCCACCCGGCCGACCAGCCGCTGCGCCTCCGGCCCGAGCTGCTGCAGCGCTCGGCCGACGGCACCCATCCCATCCTGCGCGAGCGGACCCCCGTGCGCATGGACCTCACCCATTCGGCCTGGTCCGACATCTTCTTCCTGGGCATGGACTATCCCGAGGGGGCCCGGGTGCTGAACCTGTCGGTGGACCTCGGCGTGCACGGACGTGATGCCGGGCCCCGGCCACCGGTCAGCGCCTGGCTGCGGGTGCTGGACGAGCCGGTGCTGCGGCTCACCTCGGTGGACCTGGGTGCCACCGCCGACATCGCCTCGCTGGCGGAGGTCTTCGACTTCGCCAAGGACCATCTCGGGCTGCTCAAGGCGGCCGTGATCGCCTCCGGGCTGGTGCCTCCCGGCATCGAGGGCTCGGGCCGGTCGCTGGCCGACCTGCTGGCCCGGATCGTCGGCCCGGGCCTTGGCCTGGAACTGTGCTCGTGTGTCAACGACATCCCCAAGGGCTCGCGGCTGGCCGTCAGCACCAACCTGCTCGGCTCGCTCATCAGCGTCTGCATGCGGGCCACCGGGCAGGCGGGTTCTTTGACCGGTCCCCTGGACGAGTCGGAACGCCGGCTGGTGCTGGCTCGGGCCCTCCTGGGCGAATGGCTCGGCGGCTCGGGCGGCGGATGGCAGGACTCCGGGGGCATCTGGCCGGGCATCAAGCTCATCACGGGCGTGGCCGCGGGCGAGGGCGACGCGGAGTTCGGCGTGTCGCGCGGCTGCCTCATGCCGACCCACCACGTCTTCAGCCGGCAGGAGATCCCGGAATCGTCGCGGCGGGCCCTCATGGACTCGCTGGTGGTGGTGCACGGCGGCATGGCCCAGAACGTGGGCCCCATCCTCGAGATGGTGACCGAGAAGTACCTGCTGCGCTCGGCCGCCGAGTGGGCCGGCCGGCAGGAGGCCCTCGGCGTGCTCGACGAGGTGATCAACGCGCTCCGGCGGGGCGACATCCGGGCGGTGGCCCGGGCCACCACCCGCAATTTCCGGCAGCCGCTGCAGACCATCATCCCCTGGGCCTCGAACGACTTCACCGAGCGGCTCATCACCCGCTGTGAGACCGAGTTCGGCGACGACTTCTGGGGCTTCTGGATGCTCGGAGGCATGTCGGGCGGGGGCATGGGCTTCATCTTTGCGCCCGCGCGCAAGGCCGAGGCGCTGACCCGGCTGCGCGAGCTGATGCTCGAGACCAAGCGGTCGCTGGCCGCGGCGCTGCCCTTCGCCATGGACCCGGTGGTCTTCGACTACGCCATCAACGAGCACGGCACCGTGGCCGACCTGCTCGGCGGGGACGAAGCGCTGATGCCCCCGGGGTACTACGCCCTCACGGTGCCGGCGCTCCTGCGAGCCGACCGCCGTTCGCTGACCGCCGCCCGGCGGGCCGAGCTGGACCGCGTCGGAATGGCGGCCCGGTCGCGGCCGGAACTGGCCGGGCTGATCACCAGCCTCTTCGAGACGCTGCTGCCCCGGCCCCGGGGAGGCGCCTCCGGGCGCGACGACCTGCGCTCGCTGCTCGGGCAGAACGGCTTCGACCCAACCCAGCACGAGCAGATCCGCTCCGACCTGCGGGAGGGCCGCATCGGCCTGGCCCAGAACCGCCTGCGGGCCGACAGCCGCATCGAGGACGTGGAGGACGACGACCTGGTCCGCTGGGACTTCTCGGGCACCCGCGTTGCACCCGAGGCGGTGGCCGCCGGCGAGGCCGCGTTGCGGGCGGGCGAGGTCGCGGTGGTGACGCTGGCGGCCGGGGCGGGCTCGCGCTGGACGGGCGGGGCCGGAACCTGCAAGGCGCTGCATCCCTTCGCCAAGCTGGCCGGCCGTCACCGGACCTTCCTCGAGACCCATCTCGCCAAGTCCCGCCGCTCGGGCCGTCTCGCCGGCCACGCGCTGCCGCATCTCTTCAGCACCAGCTACCTCACGCAGGGTCCGACCGAGGCGTGGCTGCGGGAGGCCGGGGGCTACAGGTATCCCGGTCCGCTCCTGCTGTCCCCCGGCCGCAGCGTCGGGCTGAGGCTCATCCCCACCGAGCGCGACCTGCGCTTCGCCTGGGAGGAGATGCCGCAGCAGGTGCTCGACGTGCAGCAGCAGAAGGTGCGCGAGAGCCTGCGATCGGCGCTGATCGGCTGGGCCCGCTCGGCCGGCGAGGCCTCCGACTACACCGACAACCTGCCGCTGCAATGCCTGCACCCGGTGGGCCATTTCTTCGAGGTGCCCAACCTCTTCCGCAACGGCATGCTGGCCGGGCTGCTGGGCGAGCGTCCCCAGCTCAAGTACCTGCTCCTGCACAACATCGACACGCTCGGCGCCTCGGTGGATCCGGGCCTGCTCGGCCAGCACCTGCTCAGCGGGGCCTGCCTGACCTTCGAGGTGATCGGCCGACGGCTCGAGGACCGCGGAGGCGGGCTGGCGCGGGTGAATGGCCGGCCGCGGCTGGTCGAGGGCCTGGCGATGCCGCGCGAGGAGGACGAGTTCCGCCTGCGCTTCTACAACTCGATGACCACGTGGATCCACCTCGACCGGTTGCTCGAGGCCTTCGGGCTGACCCGTGCGGACATCCTCGCGCAGGACGACGCCCGGATCGCGGCGGCCATCCGGGGCCTGGCCGGGCGCCTGCCGACCTACGTGACCCTGAAGGAGGTCAAGAAGCGCTGGGGCCATGGCCAGGAGGACGTCTTTCCGGTCACCCAGTTCGAGAAGCTCTGGGGCGACCTGAGCGCCCTGGACGACATCGACACCCGCTTCGTGGTGGTGCCCCGCATCCGCGGCCAGCAGCTCAAGGACCCGGCGCAGCTCGACGGCTGGCTGCGAGACGGGTCCGCTGCCGCCGTCTCGGCCCTCTGCGACTGGGAGGAGTGACCGGAACCGAGAGGCGGGCTCGGACTCCTGCCCGGGCCGGGGCCTGTCTGGGCCCGGGCCGTGCATCCGTGGCACTCCCCCCGAAACGGCAAGGCCTGCCCCGCTGTCTGCGGGACAGGCCTTCATGCCAAGAGGCGACGGAGGACGGGGAGCCCCGGGGGCCGTTGCCGCCGGGAGGGCAATCCCCGACCGGTCCGGATGACGGGCGCCAGGCTCAGGGGCGCTCCATTCAGGCGCGCTCCATGTACTTGCCCGTGCGGGTGTCGACCTTGATCTTCTCGCCGGTCTTGATGAACAGCGGCGCGTTGATCTCGACGCCGGTCTCCAGCGTCACGGTCTTCTGCACGTTGTTGGCGCTGTCGCCCTTGAGCCCCTCGGGGGCGTCGGTCACCGTGAGCACCACGCTGGAGGGCAGCTCGATGATCACGGCCTTCTCCTCGACGAAGGTCATCGTCACCTGGCTGTTCTCGGTCAGGTAATTCTTGGCGTCGCCGACAAACTCCGGGGTCACCGTGACCTCCTCGTAGCTCTCGGGGTCGACGAAGACAAAGTCGTCGCCGCTCTTGTAGCTGAACTCCATCTTGCGGGTCATCAGCGGCACCGTCTCGACCTTCTCCGCCGAGCCGAAGCGCACGTCCATGCTCTTGCCCGTGCGGATGCTGCGCAGGATGGCCTGCACGAAGGCGCGCAGGTTGCCCGGGGTCCGGTGCGTGACCTCGAGGACGACGCAGATGTCGGAGTTGTACTGGATCGCTTGACCCTTGCGGAGTTCGTTCGCGTTGACGGCCATATTGGGACGGATTGAACCGCTGGGGCATCCAGCGGAAAGAACCGTGAGCCTATCGGCCGGCGACCGACTGGCAAGCGTCCAATTCGGGCCTGTCCCATTCCCCCAATTCCGGTACGCGCCGTCCGGGGCCCCGGGGTGCGGCTGCGCGTGGAATCGGCCGCGCCCGGGAGCTGGCGGGGAATTGGCTTCACCTCGCTCGGGCGCCTGACCCATCCTCCACTCCCGTCCGCGTTCCCGCCGACCATGAAAGCCAAGCTCGTCATCACCCCGAAGAAGGCCGTGCTCGATCCACAGGGCAAGACCGTCGCCAGCGCCCTCGAACACCTGGGATACGCCGGGGTGGCCGGGGTCCGCATGGGCAAGTACATCGAGATCGACCTCGCCCCCGGCACCTCGGCCCCCGAGGCCGAGCGCGCCCTGAACGAGGCCGCGCGACGCTTCCTGAGCAATCCGGTGATCGAGGACTACCGCCTGGAGATCGTGGAATGACCTCCGGCATCCAGGCCCCAAGGCTGGCCATCCTCCAGTTCCCGGCCTCCAACTGCGACCAGGACTGCGTCCACGCGGTGCGCTCGATGGGGGCCCGGGCCCGTATGGTCTGGCACAAGGAGACCTCCCTCGGCGACGTCGACGCGGTGATCGTGCCGGGCGGGTTCAGCTACGGCGACGCGCTGCGGTGCGGGGCCATCGCCCGCTTCAGCCCGGTGATGCAGGCCGTGAGCCGGTTCGCCGAATCGGGCGGCCTCGTCCTGGGCATCTGCAACGGCTTCCAGATCCTCTGCGAGGCCGGCCTGCTGCCCGGGGCGCTGATCCGCAACCGCGACCTGCGCTTCCACTGCGAGCAGGTCTTCCTGAAGACCGCCAACTTCGACACGCCCTTCACCTCCGGGATCGCCCGCGACGGCGCGCCGCTGCGCATCCCCATCGCCCACGGCGAAGGCTGCTACTTCGCCGACGCACCGACCCTCGGACGCCTCGAGGCCGGCCGGCAGATCCTCTGGCAGTACTGCGATGCGGGCGGGGCCTTGACCGAGGCGGCCAACCCGAACGGCTCGGTGCACCACATCGCCGGCATCGCCAACGAGCGGTTCAACGTCGCCGGGCTCATGCCCCACCCGGACCGGGCGGTCGAGGGCCTGCTCGGCAGCGAGGACGGCCGGGCCATCCTGTCCGGCATGATCGCCTCGCTGGAGTCCCGCCGGGAGGCCGCCGCCTGAAGGATGGGGCTCCTTGCGGCCCCGCAGGATCCAAGACCCCGACGTCGTCCCCACCGTCGTCCCCGACATCGTCCCCGATATCCCCCCAACCCGGGGCCTCACCACCGATCCGGCAGACCCACGGCGTGCTCCAGCCGGGCGAGGTAGTCGTCGCGCGGGATCTCCACCGCGCCGAGGGCCCGGGTCACCGGCGTGACCATCTGGCAGTCGAACAGACGGAAACCGCGCGCCGCCAGGTGGCGGTCGAGCGCGTGCAGGGCCACCTTCGATGCGTCGTCGGCCCGATGGAACATGGACTCCCCCGCGAAGAATGCCCCGATCGCCACGCCATAGACCCCGCCCACCAGCCGGCCGTCCTGCCAGCATTCGACGCTATGGGCGTGGCCGGCGCGCGCCAGGTCCAGGTAGGCCGCGACCAGGCCCTCCGAGATCCAGGTGGAACGGACTCCCCGCCTCGGCTCCGTGGCGCAGGCGCGGATGACCGCCTCGAAGTCCCCGTCGAAGCCCACCCGGTAGACGCCACGCCGGAGCGTCCGGGCGAGGCTGCGGGAAACATGCAGGCCACCGACCTCGAGGATGCCGCGCGGATCCGGCGACCACCAGGTGACCGGATCGGCCGACCACGGGAAGAGGCCGCCACGATAGGCCTCGAGCAGGCGCCCCACCGACAGGTCGCCCCCGACGGCCACAAGCCCGTCGCCCCGGGCATCGCGGGCGTCGGGCAACCGCTGGCCCGGGGCCACGCAGGCGACGGCTCCGGGGGTCCGGCTCATCCCGGGAAGGCGGCCGAGAGGAGAAACCCCTGCACCCGGCTGGCGACCACCAGCTCGAACCAGAAGCGGAACTCCGGGGTCCCGGTCGAGAGATCGTCAGGCGGCTCGGGCGGGTTCGGATGCCCAAGGCGTTCCCAGGCGGCCAGACGCACATCGTTCAGCACCTGGAGGAACAGCTCGAAGTCGGTCCCGGAGAGCCGGAGCAACCGGCCCGGGGCATCCCCCTCGACCGTGTCGGCCCCCGGGGCGTGCTCGAGCAGGTCCTGCAGGCGACGGCGCGTCGAGGCCCGGTGGGCTTCCAGCTCGTCGGCCAGCTCGACGCCGCCGAGCGCCTGTAGCTTCCGGGCGGCCAGGCTCAGGCGCGGCGCGGATCTCGGCCCGGGGGGCAATCGGAGCATGGAAACCAGCAGGCCGCACTCGTCCTGCGAAAGCAGCCAGGACGTGCCCTCGGCATCCTTGCCCAGCAGCCTCATGGCAGGCCGGGCTCGATGGTGGCGTTGAGCGAGTATTTCTGGAGCGCGTGCACGTGGTGCTCGGCCTTCTCGAAACTCTCGCGCACCAGGGCGCTGCGACCCTTCTCGTGGACCTCCAGCATGTGCCGATGGGCCTTGTCGTGGCTCCAGCCGAACACCTGCTGGAAGACGTGCGTCACGTAGGGCATGAGGTTCACGGGATCGTCCCAGGCGACGACCACGTAGTCGCGCTCCCGATCCACTCGGGTCTCGGCCTCGGGGTCGATCTGGGGAACCGGGATCTCCACGGTTCCCGGGGCGTTGCCGGTTGGATCGGTCATGGGGGTGGGCGCGGACACCGTCCGGAAGCCGATCCTGAAGCTAACGGGGCGGCCCGTGAAACGCAACGGCCGCCGGGATGCCGCGGCCGCCGGGTGGACGGGTTGGAGACCGCCCGACCCCGTGCCGGCATTCAGCGCTTCTGGCGCCGCTTGAGGGTGAGCTGGGTGAGCGAGTGCATGAGCGCGGCCTGCGCCAGCGCCTGCTCCTCGTCACCGAGCTTCTGCGCCAGGCGAGCCTCGGCCTGACGGCGGGCCTCCTCGACCTTGGCCTCGTCGATGTCGTCGGCGCGGATGGCCATGTCCGTGAGGATGGCCACCCGGCTTCCGGTGATCTCGGCAAAACCCTCGCCGACAGCCAGGAAATGGTCCTGGCCCCCCTTGCGGGCGATGATCTCGCCGTGGGCGATCTGGGTCATGAGGGGGATGTGCATCGGGAAGATGCCCATCTCGCCCTCGACCCCGGGCAGCGTGACCATCTCCACCTCCTCGGAGTAGATGCGGGCCTCGGGGGTGACGATCTCCAGCTTGAGCGTGGCCATGACGTCGGTGGGTTGGTTTCGGAATCTTGGGGACGTTGGGGACGTTGGGGACGGCAAGGAAGGCCATCGCCCGGCCGGGTCACTCCTTGATCTCGTCGATGCCGCCCTTCATGTAGAAGTTGGCCTCGGCCACGTCGTCGTACTTGCCCTCGAGGATCTCCTTGAAGCTGCGCACGGTCTCGGCGACCGGCACCTGCTTGCCCGGGCGACCGGTGAACTGCTCGGCCACCGTGAAGGGCTGGCTGAGGAACTTCTGGATCTTGCGGGCACGGAAGACGGTGAGCTTGTCCTCGGCCGACAGCTCGTCCATGCCGAGGATCGCGATGATGTCCTGCAGGTCCTTGTAGCGCTGGAGCACCTTCTGGACGCCGCGGGCGACATTGTAGTGCTCCTGGCCGACGAACTCGGGCGCCAGGGCGCGGGAGTTGGAGGCCAGGGGATCGACGGCCGGGAAGATGCCCAGCTCCGCGATGGAGCGCTCGAGCACGATGGTCGCGTCGAGGTGGGCGAAGGTCGTCGCCGGGGCGGGATCGGTGAGGTCGTCGGCCGGCACGTACACCGCCTGGAAGGAGGTGATCGAACCCTTCTTGGTCGAGGTGATGCGCTCCTGGAGGTTGCCCATCTCGGCGGCCAGCGTCGGCTGGTAACCCACCGCCGAGGGCGTGCGACCGAGCAACGCCGACACCTCGGAACCCGCCTGCGAGAAACGGAAGATGTTGTCGACGAAGAGCAGCACGTCCTGGCTCTTCTCGTCGCGGAAATACTCGGTGACCGCGAGGGCCGAGAGCGCGACGCGCAGACGGGCGCCGGGCGGCTCGTTCATCTGGCCGTACACCAGGCCGATGCGGGAGCCGGGCTCGAGCACCGGCATGCCGTTGGCGCCGATCTCCGGGTGGCCCTTGGCGTCCTTCTTGGTCTTGATGACATTGGCCTCGATCATCTCGTTGTAGAGGTCGTTGCCCTCGCGGGTGCGCTCGCCGACGCCCGCGAACATCGAGATGCCGCCGTGCAGCTTCGCGATGTTGTTGATCAGCTCCATGATGACGACCGTCTTGCCCACGCCGGCGCCACCGAAGGCGCCGACCTTGCCGCCCTTGAGGAAGGGGCAGATCAGGTCGATCACCTTGATGCCGGTGGTCAGGATCTGCGGGCTGGTGGACTGGTCGACCAGCGGCGGGGCGCCGCGGTGGATCGGGTAGTGCTTGTCGGCCGCCACCGGACCCTGCTCGTCCACGGCCTCGCCGGTGACGTTGAAGACCCGGCCCATGACCCCCTCGCCGACCGGCATGGAGATGGGCTGGCCCTGGTCGACCACCACCTGGCCGCGCTTGAGGCCCTCGGTGGCGCTCATGGCGACGGCGCGCACCCAGTTGCCGCCGAGGTGCTGCTGCACCTCGAGCGTGAGGCGGGTGGCGGAGCCGCCGGGGGGCGTGAAGTCGACGGTCAGCGCGTTGTAGATCGCGGGGAGGGTTCCGGAGAACTCCACGTCGACGACGGGACCGATGATCTGGACGATCTTTCCTGTGTTCATTTCCGAGAGGGTCAGTTGCCCATCGCCATGGCGGCGCTGGTGATTTCGAGAAGTTCCTTGGTGATGTTGGCCTGGCGGAGCTTGTTGTACTCCAAGGTGAGGTCCTTGATGAGCTGCTTGGCGTTGTCGGTGGCGCTCTTCATGGCGACCATCCGGGCCGAATGCTCGGAGGCCTTGGCTTCCTGGAGGAACTGGAAGAGCTGGTAGTTGACGTAGTGCGGCAGGAGGTTGCCCAGGACCGTCGGCGCCGACGGCTCGAAGAGGTGGCCGGCCTCGGAGGAGGGCGTCAGCTCCTCGGTCGTACCGTGGCCGGACAGGTCGGCCTCCAGCTTCCCGAGGCGGCCGACCGGCAGCAGCTGACGGGTCTCCGGCTTCTGGGTGAGCGTGTTGATGAAGTTGGTGAACACCACGTCGACCGCGTCGACCTGCCCGCTCAGGAACAGCTCCTGGGCGAATTTGGAGATGGCCCGGGCCTCGGCGAACTGCGGCGTGTCCTTGTAGGAGAACTCGGCCACCAGCTCGCGCTTCAGGCGGGCCACCCACTGGGCGCCCTTGCGCCCGGCGGCGATGTGGACCGTGGTCGAGCCCGGCAGCTTGGCGGCCTCGCGCAGGAGGTTGGTGTTGAGCGCCCCGCACAGTCCCTTGTCGGTGCTGATGAGGATGAGGGCCCGCTTCCGCACCTCGCGCCGCTCGGTCAGCGGGTGCTGGAAGTCGCCGGCGCCCGCCGTGGCCGCGGCCAGCACCTCGTTCATGAGGTTGGCGTACGGACGCCCGGCCAGCGCCGCCTGCTGGGCACGGCGCATCTTGGCCGAGGCGACCATCTGCATCGCCTTGGTGATCTGCGCCGTGTTCTTGACCGACTTGATGCGGCGCCGGATGTCGCGTGTGCTGGGCATGGTGGTTTGGACGGGTGCCCGACGGGGTCGTGCTTAGCGGTAGCTCTGCTTGAACTCGGTGACGGCGGCCTTAAGTTCGGCGGCCAGCGCGTCGTTGATGGCCTTCTCGGTGCGGATCTTCTCGAGCAGAGGCGCCTTCCGGGTGTTGAGGAAGTCGGTGATCCTGCCCTGGAAGTCCTTGACCTTGTCGACCGGCACGTCGTCCAGCAACCCGTTCTGCATGGTCCAGAGGATCGAGACCTGGATCTCGACCGGGATCGGGTTGTACTGGTTCTGCTTGAAGAGCTCGACGATGCGCTTGCCGCGCTCGAGGGTGGCCTGGGTCTTGGCGTCGAGGTCGGAGCCGAACTGCGCGAAGGCGGCCAGCTCGCGGAACTGGGCCAGGTCGAGCTTGATCTTGCCGGCAACCTGCTTCATGGCCTTGATCTGTGCGGCGGAGCCCACGCGGCTGACCGACAGACCCACCGAGATGGCCGGACGCACGCCCTGGTAGAACAGGTCGGTCTCGAGGTAGATCTGGCCGTCAGTGATGGAGATGACGTTGGTCGGGATGTAGGCCGAGACGTCGCCGGCCTGGGTCTCGATGATCGGCAGGGCCGTCAGCGACCCGTTGCCGCTCTTCTCGTTGACGCGGGCCGAGCGCTCCAGCAGGCGGCTGTGCAGGTAGAACACGTCGCCGGGGTAGGCCTCGCGGCCGGACGGACGCTTGAGCACCAGCGACACCTGACGGTAGGCCGTGGCTTGCTTGGAGAGATCGTCATAGATGATCAGGGCATCCATGCCGTTGTCCATGAACCACTCGCCGATGGAGGCGCCGGAGAACGGCGCCAGGTACTGGTCCGCGGCCGAGTCGGACGCCGCCGCGGCCACGACGATCGTGTACTCGAGGGCGCCGGCCTTCTCGAGCTCGGCGATGACGCGGGCGATGTTGGACTGCTTCTGGCCGATCGCGACGTAGATGTTGTAGACCGGACGGAAATCCTTGGCCCCGGCGTTCTGGCGGTTGATCCTGGCCTGGTTGATCATCGTGTCTACCCCGATGGTGGTCTTGCCGGTGGAACGGTCGCCGATGATGAGCTCGCGCTGGCCGCGGCCGATGGGGATCATCGCGTCGACGGCCATGATACCTGTCTGGAGGGGCTGGCTGACAGACTTCCTCTTCACGATGCCGGGGGCGATCTTCTCGACGGGATAGAAGGTCGTGGCCTCGATCGGGCCCTTGCCGTCGAGCGGGCGGCCGAGCACGTCGACCACGCGGCCGAGCAGGCCCTTGCCGACGGGCACCGAGAGGAGCTTGCCGGTGGTCTTGACCTCGCTGCCCTCGCGCAGGGAGGTGTACTCGCCCAGGATGATGGCGCCGACCTCGGTCTCCTCGAGATTCAGAGCGAGGCCGATCACGCCGCCGCCGAAGTCGAGCATCTCGTTGGCCATGCAGTCCGAAAGGCCCTCGATCTTGCAGACGCCGTCGGAGATCTCGCGGATCTGTCCGACGTTTTGGCGGGTCACGGACGCCTTGGCGCCGGCGATCTTGGCCTCGATTTCTTGGAGCAGGGAACTCATGTCGTCAGTGGGATTGGTCGGCTGTTGGAACGGAAAGGGGGGATCGTCAGAAACTCTTCTCGAGGGCCGCCAGGCGGGCCTTCACGGTGCCGTCGTACACGTCGTTGCCCACTTGGACCCGGAGGCCGCCGATGTGGGCGGGTTGCACGGAGAACTGGAACTCGAGGCCCTGGCCGTACCGGCGGCCGAGGGTCTCCCGGATCGACGCCTTGACCTCGGGCGACGGGTCGACCGCGCTCTCCATGCGGGCCGTCCGGCGGCCGACGTCGATCTTGACCAGCGACAGGAAGTGCTGGAGGGCCGCCAGGTGGTTGCGCGGCTTGGCTTGGATGACCTGATCGACGGTCTGCCGGACGCGCGCCTCGTCGAGCATGCCGTCCCGAAGGCAGGCCCGGTAGAGGTCCTTGCCGTCGCGTCGTGCCTGTTTTCCGATCTTCATCCGGGGGTCGGGGTTCCTTGGGGGAGACTGGGGAAACTCGCTTCGTCCGGGTCGCCGGTTCAGGCGGCGAGCTGGCGCTGGGTCTCCTCGGCCAGGCGCTTCTGGTCGTCGAGGGTCAGGATCTTGCCGGTGACCTCGAGGCTCGCGGCCACGACCAGCCGACCGAACTCCTTCTGCAGCTCGGCCTTCAGGCGGTCCAGTTCGGCCTCGTTGGCCTGACGGGCCTTGGTGACGATCTCCTCGGCGGCGGCGACGGCCTTGCGCGTCTCGGCCTCGGCGACGCGGGCTGCGGCGGCCCGGGCCTCCTCGAGGGCCTTGGCCGACTGGACACCGACCTCGGCGAGAAGCTCCTCGGCCCTGCATTGGGCCGAGGCGAGATCGTCCTTGGCCTTGGCGGCATCGGCCAACCCCTGGGCGATGACCGCGCGACGCTCCTCGAGGGCCTTCTGGATGGGACCCACGGCCCACTTCTTGAGGATCAGGGCCACCAGCACGAAGCTGATCGTGTTGGCGACCAGCGCCGGCACGTTGGCACCGAAGGTCTTGGCAATCTGTTCGACGGGTCCGCCTTCGGCGGCCGCCAGAAGGGCGACGTGGCTCATTTTGAGGAAAATCGGGTCAGGTGGGACGGACTGGGGAAGCGCCCGGGGGCGGCCGTCGAGCATCCGCCTACGGACGCAGGAGTCCGTTGATGCGGGATCCTGCGCCGGCGGTGCCGGTCACTTGCCGTTCCAAAGGAACAGCGCGAAGAAGACGATGCCCTCGGCGAAAGCGGTGCTCAGGATGGCCTGCACGAGAATCTTGGTGGCGGCCCCAGGGTTGCGCCCGACGGCCTCGGCGGCGCCTTTGCCGATGAGACCGACGCCGATGGCGGCACCTAAGGCGGCCGCGGCCACGTGGATGTTTCCGGACATTTCTGCGATCATGTGGGTGGGTGTCGTGGTTGTTGTTGCGCGGACGCCCCGGCGGTCTGGCCACCGTCTGGCGCCCGAAATCGGACTAGTGGTGGGAGCCCTCCTCGCCGGGCTCCTCGTCATGCGCACAGATGAGGAGGGTGAAGACCGCCGTCAGGAGCATGAAGACCAAGGCTTGGACAAGTCCTACCAAAAGTTCCATGAAGTAGAACGGCAGAGCCGTCAACCAGCCCCAGTTGACTCCCCCAAGGTGAGTCATGGATTCCAGCATGTTCTCGCCGGCGAAGACGTTGCCATAGAGGCGGAAGCTCAGGGAAACCGGACGGAAGAGAATCGACACGACCTCGAGCAGGCCCGCCGCGAAGAACACCACCACCAAGACCAGACCAATGAAGCCGCCGAGGCCACCTTTGGCGCCGAAGAGGTGCTTGAGGAACCCGACCGGCCCGTTGGCCTGCAAGGCCCAGACCGTCCAGAGCACGAAGAACACCAACGCCATCGCGAAGGTCATGTTGAAGTCGGCGTTGGCGCCGCGCAGCAGCGGCTCGGAAACATGGAAGCCGTGGTCGCCCGGATGACCCCAACCGATGGTGCCGACACCCGGCAGGAGGCCGAACCAGTTGGTGGTCACCACGAAGAGGAAGAGGGCCGAGAAGAACCAGAAGGTCTTGCGCACGAGGTCGGGCCCGATGATGCCGCCCAGGAAGTCATAGAGGCCCTCCACGAGCCACTCCCAGAAGTTCTGAGCCCCCTCGGGGATCTGGCGAAGGGTTCCGACCCCGAGGCGCACGGCCAGCACCAGGATCAGGGCGACCACCCAGGTGAGCACCATGGAATTGGTCACCGGCAGCGGCCCGACATGGAACAGGATCGGCGCCGCGGAAGGCAGCCCCTGCTGAGCGGCGGCTTCGGCGTGCGCGCCGTGGTCGGCGGCCAAGCCGCAGACCTGGAGGCCTGTGGCGGCGGCAAGGGCGACTGGAAGACTGGACCAACGCATCGTGAAGGGACGATCCGTGGGCGCGACTTCGCCTCCACGGCGGATCGACGCGTACACGGCCCGGATCAGTAAAGGCTGGGAGATCGTGAACGTTTTCACAAGCGGTTTTTGCGCGGGCTCTTCGGGGGGGCTCGGAAGCCGCCGGGCAGGCCGTCAGCGGCCCAGCCATTGGCGGAACCATTGCCAGGAATGCTCCGCCGCGAAGAACATGACCCAGGTGACCAGGGCGAAGTAGACGAGCGTCACCGCTAGGCTGAGGAGGGCCAGCAGGTACATCGCTCCATCGCGCTGGAGGCGGCCCACGCAGGCGAAGAAGATGATGAGCGCGGGCAGGGAGTTCTGGAGGGGCACGACCAGGAAGGGCACGGCCACCAGCAGCCCGCCGACGAGGATCAGCCAGGCGGCCCCCCGACGGCCCACCCACTCCACGAGGCACACCATCCGGTCGGGCCGGCTCACCCGTCCGAGCAGCCGGAGCAGCGCGCAGCCGAAGCCGGAGAAGGCATTCCACGTGGAGGGGCCGGGACGCGTCGATCGGATGCGCCCGGGCAGCCAGACCGACTCGTCACCGCGGCGCAGGCGCCATCCGATCCCGGCGAAGGCCAGGCCGCCGAAGGTGGCCATCGGACCCGTGGGCAGCGGCTGGATGAACGGCAGCGTGAGGATGAGGGACATCAGCCAGGCGTTGCCGTTGCCGAGCCGGTCGAGGAACTCCCCGATGGTCTGTCCGCCGGAACGCGCGGCCAACGCCGAGGCGCGGAGCGCCTGGATGAAGTCCGACGCGGTGGCGCTCGGGGTCCGGTGGGGCGTCGGGAGAGGGGGCATCCGAGGGCTTTCCGGCCTCAGGGCAGGAGCCTCGAGACGAGGGCGCTGACGCTGCGTCCGTCGGCACGGCCATCGATCTTCGCCTGGGCGGCCTTCATGACCGCACCCATCTCCTTCTTGGAGGTGGCGCCGACCTCGGCGATGACGGCACGGATCAGCGCCTCGAGCTCCTCGGGCGAAAGCGCCTTGGGCAGGAAGCCGGCCAGCACCTCGAGTTCGGCGCGCTCGTTGGCGGCCATCTCGGCCCGGCCGCCCTTCTCGAACTCCTCGATCGCATCCCGGCGCTTCTTGGCCTCGCGCTGGATCACCGCCATCACCTCGGCGTCCGACAAGGTGTCGGTCTTCTTCTCGATCTGGGCATAGCCGAGGGCCGCCTTGAGCATGCGGAGGGTGGCGGTGCGGACGGCCTCGCGGGCCATCATGGCGGATTTGAGGTCGTCGGTGACGCGTTGCTGGAGGCTCATGTCTCGGAGGCTTGGAGTCTGCGGAGCTGGTCGCGGACACGGGCGGCGGTCTCGTAGTCCTCGATGCGGATGGCCTCAGCCAGGGCCGACTGGAGGCGCTCGAGCTCGTTCTGGGGCGGCCGTCTGCGAAGCTCCTCGAGCCATCCCCGCAGCGACAGGACCTCGCCGCACTGCTCGGCCTGTTCCTCGCGGTCGTGGTCGCCGTGGAACCCGACCAGCTCGTCGAGGCCCGTCTCGATGGCCGCCATCGCACCGGCCCGGTCACCCCGTTCGAGACACGCCGCACCGCGGGCCCGGGTGCGCATCATGAGCAGCTGGGGCGTGAACTGCACCACGCTCCAGGACAATTCGTCCGACTCGGCGAAGCGGTCCACGAAGCCGAAGACCTCGAGGTTGCGGGCACAGTCGCGCTCGACGGCCGGGTAGTCGGCGAGCTGGAAGAAGCAGATGTAACGGTGGTGGTACTGGATGGCCTCCTGCTGCAGGCGACCGCACTCCTCGGAGCCGAGGACGAAGTCGGAATTCTCGCCGTCCGCGTCGGCGGGGGCCTGCTCGGCGCGCTTGCGGTAGAAGTGGAACCAGGACTCGTGGCCCATCGGCTTGCGGCCGTCGGGCCGGCCCTCGGCGTTCATCTGGAGGATGCCGAGGTCGACCCGGAGCTGGATCTTCTCGCCGTCCCGGCCCTGGAAACGGCGGGCAACCACCTGGCCGGGCTTGTATTCCCAGTCCTGCAGCATCGCGGTGAGGTCGAATGACATCGCGAGACCAATATGGGAACGGGCCGGGGCACCGTCAACGGGAGGCCTCCCGGGTTGATCGGCCGATGGAGCCTAGGCGAGGATGCCTCGCACCACCTCGCCATGGACGTCGGTCAGCCGGTAATCGCGTCCCTGAAAGCGGTAGGTGAGCTTGAGATGGTCCACGCCGAAGAGGTGGAGGATCGTCGCGTGCAGGTCGTGCACATGGACCTTGTTCTCCACCGCGTAGAAGCCGAACTCGTCGGTCCCGCCGTGGACGGTGCCGGGCTTGATGCCGCCGCCGGCCATCCAGATCGTGTAGCCGTGGGGATGATGGTCGCGGCCGATCTGGTCCGGCCGCAGGGCTCCCTGCATCATGGGGGTGCGTCCGAACTCCCCACCCCAGAGGACGAGGGTCTCGTCGAGCAGGCCGCGCTGCTTGAGGTCCAGGATGAGGGCCACCGAGGGCTGGTCGGTCTCCGCACAGCGCTTCTTGAGGTCGAAGACGAGGTTGCCATCCGGCCCGCCATGGTGGTCCCAGCCCCGGTGGTAGAGCTGCACGAAACGCACGCCCCGCTCAACCAGGCGCCGCGCCAGGAGGCAGTTGTTGGCGAAGGAGGCCCTTCCCGGGGTGGTGCCGTAGGCCTCGTGGACCCGTGCCGCTTCGCCCGAGATGTCCATGACCTCCGGCACGCTGGTCTGCATGCGGTAGGCCAGCTCGTAAGAGGCGATGCGCGTCTGGATCTCGGGATCCTGCAGCACATCGTAACGGGCCTGGTTGAGGTCCTTCAGCACGTCCAGGGTCTGCCGGCGACGCCTGCGGTCCATGCCCGGGGGATTCCCGACATAGAGCACCGGATCGCCTTGCGAGCGCAGCGTGACCCCTTGGTGCACGGTGGGAAGGAACCCGCTGCCCCAGGCCGCGTTGGTCAGGGGCTGGCCCACGCCGGTCATCAGCACGACGAAGGCGGGAAGGTCCTTGTTCTCGCTGCCGAGGCCGTAGCTGAACCAGGATCCCATGCCGGGACGCCCGGCGAGCTGGGCCCCGGTGTTCATGAAGAGCGTGGCCGGGTCGTGGTTGAAGGCCTCGGAATGGAAGCCCTTCACGAAGCAGACCTCGTCGGTGATCGACGCCAGGTGCGGCATGAGCTCGCTGACCCACGCCCCGGACTTGCCGTGCCGGGCGAACTGGTAGGGCGAGGCCAGGAGCTTCGACTCCTTGCCGATCTGCGCCAGGCGGATGTTCTTCACCAGCGCCTCCGGCACCTTCTGCCCGTTGCGCTTGGTGAGCTCGGGCTTCGGGTCGAAGAGGTCGAGGTGCGAGGGCCCGCCCGACTGGAACAGGTAGATGATGTTTTTGGCCTTGGGGGCGAAGTGCAGCGTGCGCAGCGCGGGCCCGGCATCCATCGCCGCCGGGGCAGCCGCCCGAAGGGCCGGATTCAACAGGCCGCCCAGGGCGAGGGCCCCGATGCCCGTGCCGCAGTCCCGCAGGAAACGCCGCCGGGTGGCGGCCTTCAGCGATTCGAGGACCGGGGAACCAGGATCCATGCCGGGCAACTGCGGGTTCATGGGCCCCAAAATGACCCTGCGCGGACCGGCAATCAAGCGCCGGGAGCCCTTCGGAACTCCACGGCGCACGGTGGCCACCTCCCCGGTGGGCCTCAGGCTCCGTACTTGTCGAACATGCGGCCATTGGCCTGCATGAGGCGGATGAGGTACTTGGCCTCGAAGATCCCGAGCGATCCGGAGTTGGCCCCGGTCTCGGTGAAGCGCTCCAGCTTGTCGCTGCCGCTGATCTCCGAGTGCAGCAGCACCGGCTGCGGATGCCACGAGTGCCCCTTGACGGCCACCGGCGTGGAGTGGTCGCCGGTGATGGCGAGCACGTCCGGCTCGCGGGCGAGAAGGATCGGGAGGGCCGCGTCGAAGTCCTCGATGGCCTTCACCTTCGCCGCGAAGTTGCCGTCCTCGCCGGCCTTGTCGGTGTACTTGTAATGGATGAAGAAGAAGTCGTACCGGTCGTAGTCCTGCACGTAGCGCTCAAACTGCTGGGCGATGGTCTCCGGCCCCTCGATCTTCACCATGCCGACGAGCTGGCTCAGGCCCTTGTACATCGGGTAGACCGCGATGGCCGCCGCCTTGAGCCCGTAGCGCTGCTCGAAGGTGGGGATGTCGGGCTGGTGGGCCACGCCGCGCATGAGGAACCCGTTGGCCGTCTTCTCGGCCGCCAGGAGCGGGAGGGCCAGCTGGTAGAACTCGGTGATGAGCTGGGCGACCTTCTTTTGGCCGGCGCTCTTCGGGTCGACGGGCCGCGCCTCGGCGATGGGCAGACCTTCGCGGTTGGGGTCGGTGTCCGTCAGGGGCCCCTCCAGTCCCCTGCCCCGGAAGACCACCACGAAGCGGTGCTCCTTGCCGGGATAGATCAGGACCTCGGTCGATCCGATCTTCCGGATCTTCGAGGCCAGGAGGCCGCACAGGCGCTCACAGACCTCGGTGGCGATGCGGCCGGCGCGCCGGTCGGTGACGAGGCCCTTGGCGTCCAGCGTGCAGAAATTGGCCCGCGCCGCCACGTCGCCATTCTTGAGCTCGATGCCCAGACCGAGCGTCTCGATGACCCCGCGGCCGACCTCCCACTCGATGGGATCGTAGCCGAAGAGCGCCAGATGGCCCGGCCCGGAACCTGGGGTGATGCCCGGCGCGACCGGGATCATCCGGCCCTGGGCGCACCCGGAGCGGGTGAGGGCGTCGAGATTCGGGGTCCGCGCCGCCTCGAGGGGCGTCATCCAGTTCTGGGATCGGGTGGCGAGGTCTCCCAGGCCATCCAGGACAATGAGGGCCATCTTGGCACCGGTCTTGACCTGGAGTTTCGCGTAGACGGAATCGAGTGTGCTCATGGTGGAGAGGAACATGCAGGAGGGTGGGCAGGCGTCGTTGGGGGACTCCTGCCGGCGACCGGGGGCCGACCCTGTTGGCCGGCCGGCCGGTCGTCAACGAGACTTTGGGCCGGGATTTTGGGCCGGGATTGGCCCCGACGGCCGGAGGGCAGTCGCCGTGGACACACGCGAGGGGACGCACGCCAGGGGACGTTTCAGGACCCGGGAGGACTCACTTCTTGAACCAGCCCTTTGACTTCGGCGCGGGCGCCGGCGGGGACTCCGGCTTCACGGGCACCCGCTCCAGGAAGCGGTTGAGGTCGTTCTCGGAGATCGAATTGGTCAACAGCGAGGCCTTGTGGGTCTCCGGTGTCGTCAACTGGGCCAACTGGGACGGCGCCTTGAGGATGTAGGGCGTGAGGAAGATGAGCAGCTCGGTCTTGGCATCGCTCTTGGCGCGGGTCTTGAAGAGGTTTCCCAGGCCGGGGATGTCGCCCAGGTAGGGCACCTTCTTCTCGGTCTGGGACTGGTTGTTGGAGATGAGCCCGCCGATGACGACGGTCTCGGCATGCGGCGTGACGACCACGGTGTCGGCCGAGCGCACGTTGATGTAGGGTGCCGAGACATCCTCGGAGAGCGACTGACGTTCGTTGGCCGAGACCGAGGAGATCTGCGGCTGGACGATCATCTCCACCTGGCCGTTGGCACCGATGAAGGGTGTGACATTGAGGATGATGCCCACGTCGTTGTAGGTGACGTTGATGATGGGGATGACGTTGGCGCCGGAGGTGGCGTAGGAGACGCCACTGGGCAGCGGCACCTGCTGGCCGACGACGATGCGGGCGAGCTGTCCGTCGCGGGCGATGATCGAGGGACGCGACAGCACCTGCGCCTTGCCCGAGGTGGCCATGGCGCGGAGCGTCGCCTGGAACTCCGACCCGGCGATCTGGTACAGCCCGCCGGCCCCGCCCCCGGTCGCCGACGGGGTCAGCGCCGAGCCCATGGAGGAGCCCAGGCCGTTGAGGTTGGTCGTGACGTTGTTGACGCCGGAGAGCCCGAAGACCGTGCCAGCGCCGCTGCTGACGTTGTTGCCGATGTTGTTCTTGGCCCAGGCGCCCTCGACCCCGAGCTCGGAGCCGTTGTTCCGCTGGACCTCCATGAAGACCACCTTGATGAGCACCTGGGGCTTGGGCGAGTCGAGGTTGCGCAGCACGTTGCTGATCTGCAGGGCCGTCAGCGAATCGGCGATGACCACCAGGTTGTGGGTCTGGGGATCGACCGAGATCAGGGCGCTGCCGACCGTGCCGTTGTTGTTGTAGAGGCCGGAGGAACCGCCACCGCGGTTGCCGCCGCCCCCACCAAACCCGCCGCCGCCACCAAACCCGCCACCAAACCCTCCGAAGCCGCCCCCACCGCCACCGAACCCGCCGCCGCCGCCCCGGCCCTGTTGGGCGGAAATCGGCGGGCTGATGGCCAGCGCCAAGGCCAAGGCCAGGAGGATCGGCGACCACGCTGGGAGCCGGAGGATCGAGGCCATCCCATGCGGGGAGCCGACAGGGTGAGATCCGGGGAGTTTCATGAGGAACGTGTTGGGGTGCGCGGGATTGGAGGATGTCAGAAGAGCTGGCCGCCGCGGCCGCCGCCGCCGCCGCTGTTGCCGAAGGTGCCGGTGCCCCCGGAGCTGTTGCCCATCGTCTGGTTGTTGTTCTGCTGGCGTTGCATGAGGGCGCTGTTCTGGTTGTTGCCCGAGGTGCCGGCCCGGCCCGAGGTGGTGCTCTGGAACATGTTCTGGAGCACCTGGGCGGCCTGCTGCGGATCGCCGTTCTCCAGCCGGAAGACATGGACCTGCTGGTCGCGGGTCGAGGGCACGTCGAGTTCGCGGACCATGCCCGCGATCTGGCCCATGAGGTCCTTCGAGGCGGTCACGATCACCGAGGAGGTCCGGGCGTCGGCCACGGCCAGCACCTGTTGGGCCCGTTTGATGCGATCGTTCTGCCCGGAGGACGAGGAGCCGCCCCGGCCACCGCCACCGCCATTGCCGCCACCGCCACCTCCGCGTCCGCCGAACCCGCCCATCATCGCCGCGAAGCCTCCGGCGCCGCCGCCGAAGGGCCCACCGCCGAAACGCACCGGAGCCTGGTTGTTGTTGCCGGAGCCGCTGCTGCTCGGGAAGACCCCCGAGAGGGCCGTGGCCACATCCGTCGGGCTGGCATGCGTGAGGTGGAAGACGCGGATCTCGGTCTCCGCCTCGGCGCTGGAGTCGATGGCGCGGATGATCTCCACCATGTGCCGGATGTTCGACTGGGTGTCGGTCATCACGATGGAGTTGCCGGCCGCATTGGCCACGAAGGTGGCCTGCGGCGAGATGAAGGACGCCAGGTCCTTGGCCAACTGGTCGGCCTCGACATAGCGGATCGGGATGATCTGAGTGACGATCTCGTCGTTCTTGGGGATGAGCCGCGGGTCGTTGCTCACCTTGACCGGGATGTTCCGGCTCTTGGCGGTGGTACGATCGACGATGGTGAGGGTGCGGCCGTCGCGCAGGGCCGCGAGTCCGTTCCGGTTGAGCACCGTGTTGAGGAAGTCCACGGCCTCGTCCTGGCTCATCGGCTTGGCGCTGATGACATTGACCGTGCCCTTCACCGGGGCCTCCAGCACGATGACGAAGCCCGCCGCCTCGCTGAGGTGCTCGAGCACCTGCTCCAGCGGCGCGTTGCGGAAATTCATCTGGATGCCGGGCCCGCCGCCCGCCGCCGGCCTCGTCGGTGAGGTCTCCGGTGGCGCCGGGGCCTTGGCCAAGTCGTCGGCCGGGCGCGCGGACTCCTGCGCGAACATGCCGCCGACGAGGCATCCGAGGGCCCAGGCGGTGCCCATGGCGCGAGTGATCGAGGTCTTCATTTCATCTCCTGTTCCCGTTTCTTCAGCAGACGCTTCAAGATTTCTTCGGATCCGGGCGGATCCTCGGCCCCGGCGGCCGAGGTGCCGGCCCCCAAACCGGAGGACGATCCGGACAGCGTGCCGGACGCCCCCCTGGAGGAGGCGCCCCGTGAGAAGGAGCCTTCACCGCCCGTCGAGGCCACCGGTTGCCAATGGCCCTCCGGATCGCGGCGCAGACGCTGGCCCACCCGGAGCTGGACCGGCGGAAGGTTCGAGGCCACCAGGGTCACCGACTGCGGGGAAATCGCGTCGACGGCATGCCCCGCGATGGTCGCCGCCACGGCGAGCGTCTTGCGGTACTCGGGATCGTTGCCGTCAAAGAAGGCGAAGGTGCCGCGGGCATAGGACAGGACGCCCACGAGGCCGAACTCCGCCGCGTCGGCGGCGGCCACCGGCCGCGGTTTGGGAGCCGGCCGGGAGTCTCCCCGGATCCGGGGCTGCCGATCGGGATCGAAGATGTTCCGCTCGGCGACCCGGCGGGCCAGGGCGGCGGGGTCCGACGACGCCGGGGCGTTGGTCTGGGCGGCACCGAGCCCTGGCATGGCGAGCCCTAGGCAGGCCAACACGAGGAGGCAGACCCGGGCGACGGTCGGGCGCAAGGATCGAGAGAGGGGGAACCGCCGGCCAATCTCCTGCGCCGTCGTCGGAAGGAGTGGAGGCATCACGGCTTCGTCGGGGGGTTGAGCACGAGGCCGTTGACCTGCAGACCCAGGGTCAGCTGTCGGCCGGCGGTGTCCCGGCTGAGGAGTTGCAGGCTGTCGAGCTTCACGGCCAGCGGGCCTTCCTCCATGCGCTGAAGGAACTGGGTGAGGCTGGCCAGCGACCCGGCCGCCTCGAGCCGGCACCGGAGCATCTGGTAGGCAGGCTCATCGCCCTTCCACTGCGGCATGCGGTCGACGATCTGAGCCCCGGAGGCCCGGGCCCATTCGTCGCAGGCCCGCAGGAGGCGCTGTTCGGCCTCGGAGGCCTCGGCGGGCAGGGCGTGGGTTCGCAGGCGTTCCCACTGGCCCCGGAGACCCGCCTCCCGCTGGACGAGGGCCCGGCCGGCCGCGACCTGACGCTGGAGCGCCTGGATGCGCGCCGAGCGTGCCGACCACAGGCGGCCCAGCGGCGAGAACACCAGCAGGTCGGCGAGGTACAGGCCCACCGCGGCCAGGGTGACGATCGTCAGCAGACGTTGGCGTTGGGCGGGGTTCATCGGGCCTGGCTTCCCTCCCAGACGAAACGGAGGTTGAATTGCAGGGGCGACGAGCCGCGGGACTGGTCGTGATGCACGCGGCTGACCCCGGGCACGGAGCCCAGCCGGGCCGTCATCGCGAGGAAGGCCGGACTGTCGGTCGCCGTGCCGCTGCACACCACCTCGCCCGACTCTCGGATCTCGACGGCCTTGGCGGTCACGGAGCCATTCTCTGGGAAGGCGCTGGTGAGGGCCTCGAGGATCGCCAGACCACGGGCTGAACCGGTGGTCCAGGGACGGAAGAGGCGCAGGTCCTCCTGGATGCGCTCCAACTCGCGGACCTTGCCGGACAGGGCGCCCCAGCGCGACTCCAGCAGGCTCAGGCGCACCTGTTGCACGCCGAAGGCGAGGACGGCCACGGTGGCCAGGCCGCCACAGACGGCCCACGCCGTGCGCCGTGGACCCTGCGCATGGCGGACCAGGAACTGCTGGAGCACCGAGGGCTTGGGCGGGAGGAACTCGAGGGTGGCCGGGACGGTGCCCGAAAGCACGCGGGCGGCCACGACGGCCGAGACCGACGCCGGGGAAACGCCGGGGAGGCCGGCCGTCCCGGCGGCGGATCCCATCGCGGACATCGGGGCCATGGACACCATCGTGGACGCCCGTGGGGCGATCTGAACCCGGAAGCCCGAGAGGGCCAGACGGGCCGACAGGCCGTCGGCCAGCGCCTGAGCCAACGCCTGCGGACCATGGATGCGGAGGTCGCGCAGCGAACGGCCCCAGGGCTCCGGCAGCTGGGCGAGGGTGATCCGGATCTCGCGGGCCACGCTGTCGATCTCGAACACGGGCCGCCCCTCGGCGTCCTCGGAGACTCCCTCGAAGGACCGCAGCGCCAGGAGTCCTTCCCGGCCGGCAGTGGCCTGCAGGCCGATGGACCCGGATCCCTGGCCCAGCTTGAGGGTGATGGCGCCCTCGGGAGGGTCGGAGGCCGGCGGTTGAAGCTCGACGAGGTCGGCTCCGATGCTCACCGGCTTGAGACGGGCGGCCGAGAGAAGGCGCTCGAGGGCGGCCAGGCGGGCCTGTGGCAGGGCCGCCAGGGTCGCCCACTGGCTTCCGTCGGGCAGGGTGCACCGCGACGAGGCCACATGGAGGGTCGACGCGTCGGTGTGGAAGCCCTTCTCGGCCTCGAGCTGGAGGAGGTCCTGCGCGTCGGCCTCGGACATCGCCGGAATCCCGGTCTGGGTCACCCAGAGGCTCCGGACCGGCAAGGCCACGGCGCACTGGCGCTCCTTCAAGCCCGCCTCGTCGAGCCGAGCCCGGAGTTCCCGGCCCAGCGCCTCAGAGTCCGCCCCATCGAAATCGGCCGACAGATCGGCCTCGAACGCCCCGGAAGGACGGAGGCCGTCGGGCGTGCGGCGCAGCAGCGTGCCCACGACACGCCGACCGTCGAAAGCCAGGCCGAGCACGGCCGAGGGCGCCTTGCGGGTGCGGGAAATCCGTTGGAGGAACGACGTCATGGGTTGTCCCGGGCCATCAGGGGCAGGCCCTCCGGTTCAGCGAGTTGCCTTCGGACACGGTCCCCCAGCGCCCAGCCCAGCCGGCTGAGGTCCTGTCGGTGGATGACCTTGGGAACTCCATCACTGATGTCAAACACGAGCCTGACCCGTCGGTGCCCCCGGCCCTGCGGCCCCACGGCCACCAGGTCGGCGGTATACTGGAAGCTCCGCGTCGTAAGGAGATCGCGGCCAGCCAAAGTGGTTACGGCCTGATGATCGCGACCCAGCGCCGCCACAACCCAGGCGATGGACCCGAGGCTCGAGCGGTTCTGGTCCCGGTATTGCACCAGGGTGGAGACCGCCCCCTCGGCCGCCTCGGCCGAAAGGCCCGCCCCGACCAGGAGCGCCGTCAGGACCATGGCACTGGCCGTGTTCACATTGACCCGGCCGTAGCTGTAGGCGTTGGTGGTGACGCCCAGTTCGGGGGCGATGCGCTCGAAGTCGTCCTGGCTCAGCCCGCTGGACAGGTAGAAGCGCAGCAGGCTCGGGAAGTTCGGAGCCGCAGCGCCACCGCCGCCGCCTGGACCGCCGCCCTGCGATAATCCCAGGCGACCCAGGATCTCCCGGCTGCGCCCGGACCCGAAGGCCGAATCGAGCAGGCCCTGGAGCTGGACCCGGGTGTTGACGTTGGTGAGCTGGGTGCCGTCGGCGTGGAAGTTGGGCTCCCGGCTGAACACCGTCGTGGTGTCCAGCAGCCCGGGGGTGACGAAGAGCGATCCGCCAAGGCCCGGCTCGTCGGGATCCAGCACGCCGTTGAGGTTGCGGTCGTCGCCGTAGAGATGGTCGAGGGTGATGCCCTGCACCAGCCGCAGTTCGTCGACGCTCTCGAAGGGGGACCGCTTCGCCTCGTAGCCCAGGCCCGCGTAGCCCAGGCTGAGGGAACCGTTGGTGCTGCGCCAGTCGATCACCGCAGCGGCCAGCTCGGCCGTCATGCCCGGCAGCATCACGAGCGCGTTGGAATTGGCCCGGTTGAGATTGAGCTTCGCCGCCTCGTCCAGGAGGTTGAAGACCACCTGGTTGAGCCCGTTCTGCGAGGCGGCGGGATCGCGGCCGACGATCCAGACCCGTGATTCGCCGATCGGCAACGCCTCGCACACGAAGAGGTTGTTGGTGGTCATCACGCCATTGGTCGCGACATTGGCCAGCGCCCAGCCGACGTAGCGGATCGCCCCCTCGATGGCCTGCCCAGCCGCCAGGTCGGCGGCGCGATTGGCCGACGCGCGCAGCTCGAGGCCCATGGAGGCGGCGAAGTAGAGCACCAGCGCCGTCAGGCCGGCGGTGATCCACAGGACGACCACCAGCACCGAGGCCTCGGAGGCGCGACGCGCCACTGCGGCCCGGGGGGCGGGGCTCCGGCGGACGGACGGGTTGGGGGAAATCCGGGTCATCCTCCGACGGTGCTGGTGGAGTTGGTGCGGGATTGGATGCCCAGGGGCACCAGGAGCTCGACGGGACTGGCATCGGCCCCCCAGGTCGGCCCCCGCTGGAGACGGATCCGGACGGCGACCGGGAGGTTGGTGGTCGCGCCCGAGGTGTCGGAGGTGTCCCACTGGGGCAGCCACTGGAGCCCGTCGAAGGACTCGACGTCGATGCGGGCCACGTCCCGGAGCAGCAGCTGGTCCTCGACCGGGGCCACCGAAAGCGAGAGCAGGTTGCGGCAGACGCCCCGGTAGAGGTCGAGCGATCCGCCGCCGGGATCCACCGGGGTCCTCAGGCTGTAGGAGACCCGCTGCACCGCTCCCCAGGGCTCCGTCTCGCGCAGCGACCCGGTGGTGGTGTTGAACTCCAGGGAGACCGGCCGGGAGTCGACCGTGCTCTGGAGCGGGCCCGCCCGGAAGGAGCCGGAGAGGATGCCGTTGGTCTTCGGCGTGACCACGCCCTGGAGGTCCAGGCGCAGCGTGTCCAGCGTCAGCTCCAGCGGGAAGGCCGACTCGACCGCGCCGGAGACCTTGTCGCGCAGGCGCAGGCTGGTGAAGAGCACCTGGTTGGCCACGATCAGGATGAGGGCGGCCGCGCCGATCGAGAGGATGAGCTCGATCAGGGTGAACGCCCCGGCGGCGCGGGACCATGACGCCCCCGGCCTCGCCGGGGTCGGCGTCCATCGGTGCCGGTCCCCTCTGGGGAAGGTCGCCTGGGGGAGGGGTTTCATCGCGTGGCCGTGGGACCCGCCCCGGCGACGGCATCCACCGCGTGTCCCAGGGTGGTGAGGCGGACCGACGATTCCTGTCCCTGGGTCAGGAACCTCACCTCGGCCGTGACCTGGGGCAGCCCAGGCACCACCCAGTTCCCGCGCGTGAGGGTCCACTGGTAGTCGACCGATCCCTCCATCTGGGTTCCGCTCTGGGCGGTGGCGTTGAGGTTGGTCTGCAGCGTGTTCTCCGTGAGGATCCGCTCGGCGATGCGGGCGGCGACGGCTCGACGGACCGACGCGGTGCCTGCCCGGCCTGCCACGTGCAGCGCCTCGACCACCGCCGGGATGACGATGGCCAAGAACAGCAGCGCCGCGAGCGTCTCGGCCAGCGTGTAGCCGGCGCGGCGCCGCCTAGTCGAGGGTCGTGCGGATCTCATAATGTCGCCGGTTCGAGGCCTCCACCAGCCACAGGACCGCCCCGCCCGCATCCTCCACCCGGATGGCGTTGGGGCTGTCCTCGTCGATCGTCCCGTCGGGGTCCCAGCGGATCGATGGACCCTGCCGGGTGGTCGAGACCGGGGTGCGCCTGAGGCCGGACTGGCCGGGCAGGACAGTGGGCATGGGCACGCCGGTGGCCGTCTGGCCGATGAGGCGCTGCGAACGGTCGAAGGACACCCGGACCTGGTCGTCCGGATCGAACTGCCGGGCTTGGGGGTCGCCGGAGCGGCCGGCGTCGACGCGTTCGAGGCCAT
This sequence comes from Verrucomicrobiota bacterium, assembly GCA_016871615.1. Classification (GTDB taxonomy): domain Bacteria; phylum Verrucomicrobiota; class Verrucomicrobiia; order Limisphaerales; family UBA9464; genus SXXZ01. The sequence continues at coordinate 43,134 of VHCX01000002.1, read as the reverse complement.
AGGTCCCGGTCCCCGAGTCGAGCCACACCAGGACGGGCAGGCCTTCGGTGATGGCCCGGCTGCGCGCGGCATGCGTCACAGCCAGGAGACGCCTGGCCTCCGACTCGATCGCTCGGCCACGGAGGAAGTCCGACAGGCGGGGCGAGACCATCGAGACCGCCACGACGAGCAGCGCCATCACCAGGATCATCTCGATCAGGGTGAAGGCGCTCCGCCGGCAGGCCGACCGGGGCCCCAGGTCACTTGGCCGTCCAGTTTCCAAAATCGTCCTCCGTCCCCGCCCTGCCATCCGGTCCGATCGACGACAGGTCGAAGGAGTTGGCGTTCTGCCGCCCCGGCTGCGCGAACTGGTACTCGTTGCCCCAGGGGTCCTGCGGGATCTTGTCGAGGTAGGGCCCGCGCCAGTTGCGCGCCTGCCTCGGCGCCTGGAGCAGGTCCGCCAGCGCCTTGGGGTAGCCGCCGTTGTCCACCTCATAGGCGTCGAGCGCCGTCTTGATCGAGGCGATGTCGGCCCGCGCGGCCGCCTGCCGGGCCTGCTCGCTGCGGCCCATCATCTTGGGCACCACCAGCGCGGCGAGGATGCCGATGATGGTGATGACCAGGAGCATCTCGACCAGGGTGAAGCCCCGCGAGCGGCGACGGTCGGGACCGGAGGCGGCAGGACGGCGGCGGTGGGGGTGGGGGTTCATGGGATCGTGGGCAATCACTTGATGTAGTCTTGGAGCGAGAACACCGGCAGCAGCATGCCGATGAAGATGAAGCCGATGAAACCGGCGATCAGGAACAGTAGCAGCGGCTCGGCCAGCGCCACGGCGGTCTTGAGGCGGCGGTCCAGCTCGCTTTCCGTGACGTTGGCGATCCGGATCAATTCAACGTCCAGGCGTCCGCTCTCCTCGGCGACCGAGATCATCTCCATGACCGAGCCGCTGAAGAGTGTCGGGCACTCGGCGAGGCTCTGGCCCAACCGGCCCCCCTGCTGCACCTGCTCGATCGAGCGGGCCACCGCGTCGACGAGGATCTGGTTGCCGATGGAACGCCGGGCGACATTCAGCGCCTGCACGAGCTGGACGTCCGCGCCGATGAGCGTGCCGAGCATCCGGCAGAACCGCGCCATGGCGAACCGTGCGCTCAAGGGGCCCACCACCGGGGCCTGCAGCGTCAGCCCCTCCCAGATGCGGCGGCCGGCCGGCGAGACGATCCAGGTCCGCAGGAAGAAGGCCCCGAGCACCGCGCCGCCGAGCACCAGCAGGCCGTAGGACCTCAGCAGGTCGCTGGCGGCGATGATGATCTGCGTCACCAGCGGCAGCGCACCCTTCACGCTGGTGAAGACCTTCTGGAACTTGGGGATGAAGAACACCAGCAGAACCGTGAGAACGACCAGCGCCATCACCAGCAACACCGCCGGGTAGATCATCGCCGTGAGCACCTTGGATCGGAGTTCCTTCTCGCGGGCCTGGAAGTCGGCGATCTGGGCCAGCACCACATCGAGGAAGCCGCCGGCCTCGCCGGCCTCGACCATGGCGGTGTAGACCTTGGGGAAGGTGTCCGGCGAGCGGGCCATGGCTTGGGCCAGCGACATGCCGTCGACCACCAGGCCATGGATCTCCTGCCACTTCGCGGCGGCCGCCGGCGAGGAGGCTTCCTTGCCGAGGATGGTCAGCGCCCGGCTCAGGGGCACGCCTGCGGCCAGGAGGCTGGAGAGCAGGCGGGTGAAGTTCTCCAGCTCGGCCGAGCTCACCGTGGCCCCGCCCAGGGAGAAGCCCGGAAGGCCCGCCGACCCGGCCTTGGCCGATCCGCCCGCCCGCGACGACAACGCTGCAGAGGCTCCCGTTCGGGCCTCGACGACACGCACCGGGCGCAACCCCTTGGCCTCGAGCGACCGCACAGCCTCCGGCCGGCTGGCCGCCTCGGTGAGGCCCTCGGCCATGCCGCCATCGGCCTGCAGGGCCCGGTACGAGAAGGTGGCCATGGGTCAGGGGCGGACGGCGGTGGACCGGGAGGCGGAGCCGGGGGCCGTGTCGTCACCCGGGACCCCGGGCTCACCGGAGGAATCCTCGGCCTCGCCCGCGGCGGGCCGGGGGCTCTCCTTGTCGGTGGTGACTCCCAGCACCTCCTCGACCGTGGTGATGCCCTGGGCCACGAGCCGCCAGCCATCCTCGGCCAGCGTGCGCATGCCGCCAGCGCGGGCGGCCGCCCGGATCTGGTCGGTGGAGGCGCCCTCGAGGATGAGCCGGCGGATCGTCTCGTCGGTGTCCATCCACTCGAAAATGGCGTGCCGCCCGTTGAAGCCGGTCTGCCGGCAATTGCGGCAGCCGACGGCCCGGAAGAGCGGCGTATCCGGCGCAATCCCCATGCGGGACCGGAAGGCCCGGGCGTTGGCCGATGTGTCTGGCTCCTTGCACTTGGGACAGAGCACGCGCACGAGGCGCTGGGCGAGCACCGCCTCGAGCGACGAGGCCACCAGGTAGGGCTCGACCCCCATGTCCACCAGGCGGGTGACCGAGCCGGGTGCGTCGTTGGTGTGCAGCGTGGAGAAGACCAGGTGACCGGTGAGCGAGGCCTGCACGGCGATCTGCGCGGTCTCCCGGTCGCGGATCTCGCCGATGAGGACCACGTCGGGATCGTGGCGCAGGATGGAACGCAGGCCACGCGCGAAGGTCAGCCCGGCCTTCTCGGAGACCTGGATCTGGTTGACGCCCCGGAGCTGGTACTCGACCGGGTCCTCGATGGTGATGATCTTGCGGACCTCGTCGTTGATCTCGTTGAGCGCCGTGTAGAGCGTGGATGTCTTGCCGCTGCCGGTCGGGCCGGTCACCAGCACGATGCCGTGGGGCAGGTCGAGCACGCGCCGGAAGCACTCCAGCTCGCGCGGACCGAGCCCGATCTCCGAGAGGCCGCGCAGGGTGGAGTTCTGCCGCAGGAGGCGCATGACCACCGCCTCGCCATGCAGCATGGGGATGATTGAGACACGGATGTCCACCTCGGTGTTCTCGATGCGCACCCTGATGCGACCGTCCTGCGGCAGGCGCTTCTCGGCGATGTTCAGGTGGCTGAGGATCTTGACTCGGGAGACGATCGCCGGCTGGAACTGCTTGAGCTGGGCCGGCAGCGGGATCTCCTGTAGCTCGCCGTCGATGCGGTAGCGGATGCGGAACTCGTGCTCGAAGGGCTCGAGATGGATGTCCGAGGCGCGCAGCTCGATGGCGTCCTTGAGCACCTGGTTTACGAAACGGATGATCGACGCCTCGTCCTCGGCACCGGCGTCGAGGTTCGATTCGTCGCGGACCTCCTCGACCACCTGGACGGACTTCTCCTCGTCGAGCGCGCCGATGGTGTCGGCACCCACGCCGAGGTTCTTCTTCATCTCGCGCAGCAGCGCCTCGCGAGGGCACAGGACCCGCTTCAGGCGCAGGCCGGTGAGCGAGCGCAGCGTGTCGATGCCGCGGTTGGAGAAGAGCCGGCAGGTGGCGATCTCGACCGAGCCCTGGTCGCGCCGCAGCGGCAGCAACTCCTCCTTGAGCAGGATGCGGGCGGGAAAGAGCCCGAGGACCTCCCGGTCGGCCTCGACCGAGTCGAGCGCGAGGAAGGCCACCCCGTATTCTCCGGCCAGCCACTCGAGGACCTCACGCTCGGCGATGTCGGGAGCAGTGGCGCCATCGACGGCCGGCAAGCGGGACCGGGAACCCTGGAACGCCTCGGCGTCGGTCGGCGAGAGCTGGTGCTCCGCGATCATCTGGTCGAGGAGCGTCCGGGTGGGTGTGGAAGGTTCGGCCATCGAGGGCGTGGTTGGATCAGGATCGGTGGGCCCCGGGAATGGGACCGGGAGGTGGCTCCCGGGGCATCGGCGGGCCGAGCCAGCGCGCCGTTCCTCCGGAAGCCCCTCCCGGGGTCGTCGACCGGTGGGACCGTTACTTCAGCAGGCCCAGCAGCACCGCACGGGCCTCCTGCTTGACGGAGAGGAGCGCCCGGAGCTCGTCGTGGGCCTTCTCAAGCTGGGCCTCCTTCTGCTTGGCCGCGGCCCGGTAGGCCGAGAGCTTGGCCTTGACGTCATCGGCCGAGGCTCCCGAATCGAGCGCCGTCTGCAGCGCCTCGGCATCCGGGTTGGGCTGGCCAAACCCGCTGCGACCCTGACGGCCCCCACCGGGGCCACCCGAACCACCCGTACCTCCAGGGCCGCCGCCCGGGCCTCCACCAAAACCGCCAAACCAGCGGCCCATGCCCATGCGGGAATCGGTGATCTTCTTGATGCGGGCCTCGATGAGCCCCCACTCGGCATCGTCCTTGATGGCGAGCTGCTCGCGGATGCGCTCCATCACGCGCTGGCGCATCTGCTCCGGATCCCAGTTGCCGCGGCCCTGACGACCCCCGGGGCCGCCCTGACCGCCACCGCCTCCCTGCGGGGCCGGCGGCGCGTCGTTCTGGGCCAGGAGCGACCCGGTGGTGGTGGCGAGGATCAGGCCGCAGGCGGCCAACATCGAGGCTAGCGAGGAACGGTTCATGGCGATGGATGGTGTGTGGTGGCGCGGTCGGGTGGCGGGGTGCTCGGACCCCTTGGTCGTCGATGGAGACCACCCCGGGGCGCGGGCGGTTACGGTTGACCGGGACACGGGTGCGGTCCGAACCTCCATCTCACGATGCCGCATCTGCATGAGAAGATCGATTTCACCGTCGCCGTCTTCCTCGTCCAGGAGGCCCGCGTGCTGGTGGTCCTCCACCGGAAGCTCGGCAAGTGGCTGCCGATCGGAGGCCACATCGAACTGGACGAAGACCCGGAGCAGGCCGCCAATCGCGAAGCGCGGGAGGAGAGCGGCTACGACATCGAGCTGGTCGGTGAACGCCCTCCCACGACCGAACCAGGCACCCGTGCGCTGATCGCTCCGCGGTTCCTCGACATCCACCGGATCTCCCCGACCCACGAGCACATCGGCCTGATCTATTTTGCCCGGCCGACCGGTGGTTCGCTGGCGCTGGCCGCGGAGGAGCATCTCGACATCCGGTGGTGTTCCCCGGACGAGCTCCTGGCGCTTGAGCCGCCGATGAGCGGGGCCGTGGCCTGGTACTGCCGCAAGGCCATCGAGGAACTGTCCCGGTAAGGGCCTCGGGGCTGCTGGGCCAGGCGGCGGGCTCAGGGCCGGGCCTCGGATTCGACCCGAAGCTCGATCGCCCGCGCCGGCCGCGCCTCCGGACCCAGGGGCACGCTGTCGGAGAAGTCCTGGAAGAGCCACAGGTTGGTCTTCGATCCGCCCTGGATCCGCAGCGTCGCAGGCTCGATGACCGGGGCAAGGTCCGCCCCCGTCGGCAGCCCGACCGGCCAGCTTCTTTGGTGGGAAGCCGAAGGGCCCGCCTGGCGGAGCCTCAGTTCCCCGGTGTTCGCGGGGTCCTCAGGCAGGAACCACTCCAGGGGCACGACCGTCTGGCCGTCCACCTCCCAGCGGTCCAGTTCCCGGGGGTTTCCCCCCTCCCAGAGCCGTAGGATCCATCGCACCCGGACCCCTTCCGGGACCACCAGTCGCAATGAACGCTGGGCATAGGAGCCCGGCTCCCTCGGGCCTTCGTAACGCCGATTCTGTCCGCCCCCGCGGACCACCTCCGGCCGGAACGTGGCGAAGGCCTGGAAGAACGAGACCGGCAGTGCCGCGATGAGCAGGAGATGGAGCAGGATTCCTCCGGCGAAGACCCACCAACCGCGGCCGGAACGCGCCCGGCCCAGCGCACGGTGGCGCGCCCTGAGGTAAAGCCCTGCCACCAGGAGGGTCGCAGCCAACCCGGCAATCCATCGCGGCCACAGGAACTCCGGTTCCCCGGCCGGTTCCCCTCCCCGGCCCAGAACCACCGATCCCAGCGCGCCGGCAACGACCATCAGGAGCGCCCTTGATCCGGTCGAGGCCAGGAAGGCTCCGGCGCGACCCCGCCGAAGCGGTTCCGGCCCCTGATGATGCCGCACGCCCAGACCGCCGAGGATGCCGCCCACGAATCCTGCCCAGACGGCGACGAAGAGCGTCCCGAAGACGGGCCCCACCCCTTCCATCTCGAAGGCGACCAGCCGCTGGAAGAGCCAACCCGGCAACACGAGGACCAGGATCGACGACGGGAGCCCGAAGAGGCCCGCGGCAATGGCGAGCTTCGCCCACCGGCGCGGGCCGGTGGGCGGCACGGGCTGCATCGAACCGGGATCGATGGGGGGCGGAAGGGGATCGGAGGAGGTCACGGTGGTCGCTGGGCCGCGAGGGTGGCGCTTTGGGCGGACGAATTTGACTTTCAGCCCCGACGGGAAAGCCCTAGGATTTGGCTCGGTCAGGCCGATGGTGTAATGGCAGCACAGGGGTCTTTGAAGCCCTTAGTCATGGTTCGAATCCATGTCGGCCTACCAAGGTTCCGGGAGGGAGGTGGTTCACCCGACCGCTCGACTCGGCCAAGCGCCCACGCGACCGGACCCCGGAACCGGAATGCTAGGAGCCTGAAATTCCAAGAGCCTGAAAACACATTGGCCCCCGGCTACGGGGGCCAATGTGGCTAGGTTGGTTTCGACATCGGAGTCGACATCGGAGTCGACAAATCGCAAGAGCCGCCGCCGCGGGGGTCTCACCCCGGGGCTAATGGATTGGTCCCGGACCGGGGAGGCAGTCTTACTTGACGGCCTCGATCTTGGTCACCGCCAGTTCACCGTGCTCCTTGTCGAGTGTGCCGGTGACCTTGACTTTCTTGGTCTGGCTGCAGATCTCGCCGTGGAAGCCCTTGGAAACATCCCCGGTGAGCTTGTAGGTGGCGGTCTTGTCGCCGTCCTTGACCTCGACCACGTTCTGGCACTTGTCGGCCTTCTTGAGGGCGCACTTCAGGCACTTGCCCTCGCCGGTGAGGGTGACTTCCTTGGCCAGGGCCGCGGAGGAGAAGGCGGCCAGGGCCGCGATGGCAACGATGAGTTTCATGGATGGATTGGAGTACGATTGTTTTGGAATGTGAATTTCTGAATGTAAACTCTCGGTAGGTGGATGGACGCCTGCCGTCAGCTCCCAAGGTCCCGGAAATCCTGCCGACAACCGCTTCCGGCGCACGGACGGACGCCGACTCCAGAGTCTAAGGTTCAAATCCCGGGAGATCCTTTGGCCTATTCGGGGGAAGTGTGCGCTCATCCATCGATCTTGGCAAGTCCCGAAATCCGTCCGTGGCGACAAGCCCACGACCCCGGGGGGCCGCTGGGGCGGCCGATGCGGACGAAAAGCCCAAGGGGCCAGCGACGACCGAAAGATGGAACGACCACCCTGAACGACCGGCCGCCCGGGCTGATCCATCCCTGCTACCGCCACCGGCATCGCCCGCCAGCGACCCCACCCTATCCAGGACCCCGGATCGCGCCCGCCTCCAGGCGATGCCCGGATGCAACCGCCCGACCACCGACCCGGGGGTTGGGCGGGAAAGCCCTTCGGAACGGCCAGAATCAGGGGGAGAAATACACCGTCGGTATCGTTGACCCTTCAAATCTGCCGATTTATTTAAATCTTTATCGTTATTGTTTTTGGTTTCTTGATCGTAGTCTCCATGGATCCCTGAAGGGATGCCAACGACTAGGGATTGATGATCCCGAAACCGATCGATACCCTTCGGCCATGTTCATCTATCCGAAGCGATACGATGTCATCGTCGTCGGGGCGGGGCATGCTGGCGTCGAGGCGGCGCTGGCCGCCGCACGGATGGGATGTGAAACCCTCCTGCTCACCATCCACCTCGACACCATCGGACAGATGTCGTGCAACCCGGCGGTTGGTGGGTTGGCCAAGGGCCACCTCGCCCGGGAAATCGATGCCCTGGGCGGCGAGATGGGCAAGACCACCGATCTTTGCGGGCTTCAGTTCCGCATGTTGAACACCAAAAAGGGGCCCTCGGTCTGGGCGCCCAGGGCCCAATGTGACAAGAAGGCCTACCAGTTCCGTTTGAAGTGGGTCTGCGAGCGCCAGGCCCGGCTGGACTGCAAGCAGGCCCAGACGATCCGCTTGGTTCATGGCGATGGCCGGGTTCTCGGCGTCGAAACGTCGATGGAGGTGCAGTTCCTGGGACAGACCGTCGTGGTCACCACCGGCACGTTTCTCCGGGGCCTGATGCACATCGGTTCCCATCAGCAGCCCGGAGGCCGGGCCGGCGAATCGGCCGCGATGAGCCTTTCCGGATCCTTGGCCGAGATCGGTCTCCGATTGGGCCGGCTCAAGACCGGCACACCCCCCCGCCTGGTGCGCTCCTCGATCGATTTCCATCGGATGGAGGTCCAGCGCGGTCATGAGCCCGTTCCCTGGTTCACCTACTGGAAGGAGGATCTCTGGGAGGATCCATTGTTCCACGTGGAACATCCCAACGGCCAACCCTCGAATCCTGCTTACCCACCCGGATCGATCCTCGCCCGCCACGGAGGTCAGGCCGTTTGTCATCTCACCCACACCACCGATTCCACGAGGGACCTGGTGATGCGGAACCTCCACCGGTCCCCCATGTACTCCGGCGTCATCGAGGGCGTGGGCCCCCGGTACTGCCCCAGCATCGAGGACAAGTTCGTCCGCTTTGCCGACAAGCCCCGGCACCAGATCTTCCTCGAACCCGAGGGCATCGCCACCGACGAGATTTACGTCAATGGGTTCTCCACCTGCCTCCCGTTCGAGGTCCAGGTCGGGATGGTGCGATCCATTGCCGGATGCGAGCGCGCGGAGATCCTTCGTCCGGCCTATGCGGTGGAATACGACTTCTCGGATCCAACGCTCCTGCTGCCCAGCTTGGAGGCCAAGTGCTGCCAGAATCTGTTCCTGGCCGGACAGATCAACGGCACCTCCGGCTACGAGGAGGCCGCCGCCCAGGGACTGTTGGCCGGGATCAATGCCGCGCGGCGGGTCCAGGGCCGGGAGCCGGTCGTCCTGCGGCGGGACCAGGCCTACATCGGGGTGTTGATCGACGACCTCGTGACCAAGGGCACGCAGGAACCCTACCGCATGTTCACCAGCCGCGCCGAATACCGCCTGCTGCTCCGTCAGGACAATGCAGACCAGCGACTCAGCCCCATCGGCCATGACATCGGCCTCTTGCCGGCCCGAACGTTTGAGCGCTTCCAGGCCAAGGCTCGCAGCATCCAGGCCGAAATCGACCGACTCCACGCCGCGCGGCATGGACAGGACCTCCTCTCGGATCTGCTCAAGCGGCCCGAGGTCGACTACGCGAGCCTCCCGGGTCGGCGATCCGATCTCTCCGAGGACGTCGCGCTCCAGGTCCAGATCGCGCTCAAGTATGCCGGCTACATCGACCGCCAGGAGGCCGAGGTGGAACGGATGCGCCTCTGGGAGGAACAGCGGATTCCAGCCACCCTCGACTACCAGCAGGTGCCCAGCCTCCGCTCAGAAGCCCGGACCAAACTCCTCTCGCTTCGACCCTCGACCCTGGGCCAGGCCGGCCGCATCAGCGGGGTGACCCCGGCCGATCTTTCCGTGCTGAGCCTGTTCCTAAGGCGCCTGTCGGCCCCGGGCCGACCTGCGCAGGACTCCGGACTCGCCTGCGTACCTGAGGAACATCAGGATGGCCCGGACGGCCTCGGTACCTGCTGCGGCGACCTCTGAGCCGTATCGCCCTGGAATCGGTTTGGACCATTGCCGAACCCCCGGGGTAACGGGTAGGTTCGGTGGGTGGCTAAATCCTCACGTCTCAACCAAATCCACGCCGAGGTGGCGGCCGCTCTCCATGAGGGAGGCAACGTCCATCACGACCCGCAATCGCTGAACCAGCTCCAGCGGTTCACCCACTTCTGGGCGTTGGTGGTCCGCTTCTTCTGGAGGAACCGCTGCCAAGTCCGCGCCTCGGCCCTGGCCTACACCACCCTGATGGCGCTCGTCCCGCTCCTTGCCGTGTCGGTCAGCATGCTCGCCCTCTTCCAGATCTCCAACGCCAAGAGTGCCATCGACCAAGGGATCGCCCAGTTGGTGCAGCACGTGGCGCCAACCCTGGGGCTCTCCGGCCAACAAGGGGCCGACGCCTCCCGGGAAGCGGTGGTGACCAGCATCGTGTCCTACGTCTCGAACATCCGCTTCGGCACCATCGGTGTCACGGCCATGATCGGCCTGGTTTTCGCAGCCATCTCTCTCATGCGGACCATCGAGGCCGCCTTCAACGACATCTGGGGCGTCACCCGGTCCCGCTCTTGGTGGAACAGCATCCTCCTCTACTGGGGCGTTCTCACCCTCGGGCCGGCGGTGCTCGCCCTGGTGACGACCTCCAGCTATGTCCGCGCGACCTTCGACCGGGTCGAGTGGATGCAACGCCTGCCCCTCCTCGGAGTGTTCAACACCGCCCTGCTGCCGATCATCACCCTCACCCTCGCCTTCGGTCTGTTCTACCTGCTCATGCCCAATACCCGGGTCGATCCCCGGGCTGCCGCCATCGGGGCCGCGGTCGCCGCCACCCTGTGGTGGGCCAACACGCAGCTGGGAGCCCTGTACAACACGCGGGTGGTCACCTACTCCAAGATCTACGGGTCGTTGGGCGCCGTGCCGTTGTTCCTGCTCGGCCTGTACTTCTCGTGGCTGATCCTGCTCTTCGGCGCCCAGGTCGCCTACGTGTTCCAGAACCGGGGAGCCTACCTCCAGGAACGGCAGGCTGAGGCCATCCACCAGAATGGCCGTGAATTCGCCGCACTGCGACTGATGACCGCCATCGGTCTGGCCTTCCAGGCGGGCGATCGCCCGGCTTCGGCCGACTCGGTCGCCAACGGGCTGGGCATCCCGCCGCGATTGGCCCGGCACCTCCTGAAATCGCTCTCCTCGGCCGGCCTGCTCCATGAGACCTCCGGAATCGACAGCATCTATGTTCCCGCCAAGCCGTTGGGCGACCTCACCGTGCATGACATCCTCCAGGCGATCCGCACCGCCCACGGGCGCGACCTGACCACCGCAGAGGATGCGGCCCGAGGTCGCGTGGCCGAGGCACTCGGTTGGGTCCGATTGGCAGAAAAATCCAAAGCGTTATCGATCACGCTTGAGGATCTTGTGGCATCCGAGGCGTCCCGGGCTCCGGAACGCCTTCCGGGGTGAGGAAGGATGGTGTCCTGCGGTCCTCGAGGAGCGCCTACCGGGGAATCGCCGCGCCGTCGAAGGACAACTCGGTCTTGGTACCCCGGCGGTCATCCACCATGCTGACGCTGCAGGACCATCGATCCCCCTGCTCCCGGAACTGGGTGACCGAAAACTGTTTCAGGCGATGCTGGCGGCTGTCGTAGACCTCCGCGCTCAGGAGCACGTCCAGCTTCTCGTCGATCCACGAACGCACGCTGACCGCCCCCTCCGTCTTGCCCGAGCGGCTCTCCAGCACCCGGCACCAGCGTCCGTTGCTCAGCTCCCGACCCCGGATCCGTTGCTCGGGCCAATGCAGGAACTCCATGCCGAGTTCCTGCAGCAGGAAATCCCCTCCGGCAATCGGGCGGTCCCCGAGGGAGGCCTTCGGCGATGGACCCTCGAGGCCTGGACTCCCGGCCGGTGGACGACTCGACGGGGTCCCCTTCACCTCCGGTACCCGCTCCTGCTGATAGGTCGGCGCCGCGTCGATCCGGTAGTGGATGGTCGACACCTCGCACCCCTCCTCCGAATCCGGGTCGCCCGCCCGGTACTCCACGCTCCAACGGTCGGCTTCCCCACCCCGCCCCGGACGGGTCAGGACGGTGACCGGCACCTGCCGGCGACCCTGCGGACCCCTCATCCGGAGGACGGCCCGGTGGGTCGATGGCTCCTGAGGAACCAAGGTCCGAAGGTGGCGGGCCAGGAGCTGACCCTCCGAGGATGGGACCCCGGTCTGGGAACCCGTCCCGCCGTCCGCCGCCAAGCTGCGATGGGTCAGGCCGAAAGCCAGGATCAGGGCTAGACCCAGGGCGACGCGCAGGACCTTTGGGATCACCAGTGGGGCCAAGAATGGGCCCCGGGGCTCGAGGCCCGGGGCGGGTCCTGCAGTCCTGCCACGTCGAGGCCCGGTCGGGTCGACTGACGGCCGTGCGAGCGCGGCCCCGAACGGCTTGGCGAGCCTGGCGCTCATCGCCAACGGAGCATCGGCCGCTCACCCTTGCGGCCTTGGACCACGAGACCCCGGACGGCTGGACCACAGTCCGAGGCCCCGGACGCCCGCCGGGCCCCGGACGCGAGGCAGTCGCAGCCGGACCCGACCCGGCGCCGGCGCAAGGCCCTCCCTAGGAAGCACCCCAGCGTGAGGATCACCACCCCGAGGGCCACCGGTTGTTGCCAGTCCATGGACGCGGAGTCTAGGCGGCCAGGTCGCCGGCGGCAACCTCTGGGGGGCCACCGATCTGCGATGTGGCAGGTCCCTCTCGGTCGGCGGGAACCTTGGGACCGGTCATGGCATCGGGAATCCACGCTCGAACCCCGGGTGGCAGGGATTCCTGGGGGTTGACCGGCAGCCCTGGCCTGATTGGCTAGGGGGCCGATGCCTCCTTCGAACCTGCCTCCCCCCGGTCCTGCCTCGCCACCGGGCTGGGACATGGCCTGGCTTGGGCTGTTGCTGGCCCTCGCCGGGTCCTTCCAGGTCGGCTGCACGCAGGCCTCCCGGGAACGGTTGCTGACCCCGGCTCCGGTATATCCTTCAGTCATCCGGCCGCTGGATGGCAGCCTGGGCTCGGTGATCCTCGTCCAGGAACGCCTGAAGTTCGTGGTCCTCGACTACACCCTCAGCTCGCCGCCGGCTCCCGGCTCATTCCTCGAACTCCTGCGGGGAACCAACCGGGTGGGCCGCCTGCGTCTGACGCGGTGGACCGCCACGACGACGGCCGCCGCCGACATCGTCGAGGGTTCGCCACAGGTCGGCGACCTGGCCCGGCCGGAATAGGGTTGCCCCGGGACCTCCCGGGTGGACCGGCCTTCGTCGCCGAGGTTGCCGCTTGTCCTCGACCTCAGGCTCTTCTCCCGCGATCGTGGCGGTCCGGTTCTTTTCAATCGGGCCCTTCCGGCCTAGAATCCCGGTGTGCGATCCATGTTCGTGGGCCTCTGCCGATTGATTGTCGCCACCGCCGGACTGCTCGGGTTCACCGCCGGATTTCCGTTGGCGGCTTCGGCTGCCGACGCCTCACCCGGGCTGGCACTCACCGTGCGCTCCGGCGGCCTCTCCGATCACCGGCTGGCCGAGGGCATCGCCCTGTTCGTACCGGCGGGTCAGCCCGTGACACCCTTCGTTCCCGTCGGCCCCTTCACCGCCATCTGGACGGGCGAGATCACCGTCGACCTGCGTGGCGACTACCTGTTCCACGCCGCCTTCAACGGCCGCCTCAAGCTGCGGATCAATGACGCGCCGGTCCTCGATGCCGAGGGTCTCAGCCCCTCGTGGATCGAAAGCCCGAAGGTCCGCCTCAACAAGGGAGCCAATGTCATCGTGGCCGAATACTCCGCCCCTCCCCAGGGGGACTCCGAGATCCGGGTGTATTGGTCGGCCAAGGACGTGGCCTTCAATCCGATCCCGCTCGCCGCCCTCGGCCACCGGCCCTCGCCGGAGATCGGGCAGTCGGCCCTCCTGCGCCGTGGCCGGGATCTCTTCGCGGAGCTGCGCTGCCATCGTTGCCATTCGAGCGGTGGCTCGATGCCCGAGCTTGCCGCCGATGCCCCGGCCTTCTCCGGGATCGGCTCCCGGAGACAGGCCGAGTGGATGGCCCGCTGGATCTCCAACCCGGCCGCCCTCCAGACGGGCACGCCCATGCCCGCCCTCTTCCATGGGCCCGAGGCCGTGGCCCAATCCGAGGCCATCGCCGCCTACCTCGCCTCGTTGAAGTCGACCGCTGGACCGCCACAGGCCCCTATCCCGTCCACGCCCTCGGCCGACTCGGTCGAGAAGGGTCGGGCCCTCTATGAAACCCTCCATTGCGTGGCCTGCCACGTGTCCCCGGAGGGCTCGGACCCCGCCCCGTCCAAGGTGTCCCAGAAGGCAGTCCGATCGAAGTTCAGCCCGGGCTCCCTAGTGGCCTTCCTGCGCAAGCCTTCCGAGCATTATGCCTGGATCCGCATGCCCGATTTCAGGCTTTCCCTCGACGAAGCCAACCATCTGGCGGCCTACCTCGAGTCGGTGGCCGACCAGCCTTCGGGCAAGACCCTTCCCTCCGACGAGGCGCTGATCCTCAAGGGTCGGTCGCTGGTCTCGGGCTCGGGCTGCCTGAACTGCCATTCCCTCGATGTACCCAACGCGTTTCGGACCAAGGCCCTGGCGGAACTCAAACCCGAAGCCTGGTCCAGGGGCTGCTTGGCCGAGTCCCCCGTCGACGGCTCTCCGGCTCCCCGATATTCCCTCTCCGCCGCCGACCGGGCCGCCCTGTCGGCCTTCGGTCGCAGCGACCGATCCTCTCTCGACCGCCACACGGCCGCCGATTTCCTGGAACGGCACGCCGTTTCCCTCAACTGCCGGGAATGCCATGGCAAGTTCGAGGGCTTCCCCTCGTGGGATCTCCTGGGCGGGAAGCTCAAGCCGGAATGGGCCGCGCGGTTCCTCTCCGGCTCGGAACCCCGCAAGCCGCGCCCCTGGCTCGAGTCCCGCATGCCCGCCTTCCCCACCCATGCCCGTTGGCTGGCCCAAGGTCTGGCCACGGCCCACGGCCTTCCTCCCGCGGCAGCCGTCGATGATCCCCCGGATGCCGATCTGGCCAAGGTCGGCCACAAGCTGGTCGGCGCCTCCGGTGGCTTTGCCTGCATCTCCTGCCACGGCGTGGCCGACTTCGGTGCCACCCAGGTCTTCGAGGCTCCCGGCATCAACCTCGCCCTCTCCTTCGACCGGCTCCAGCCGGACTTCTTCCGTCGCTGGCTGCGGAATCCGGTCTCCCTGGATCCCAACTCCAAGATGCCGGCCTACTTCGATGAGGAAGGGCGCAGCGCCCTGTCGGACGTTCTTGGTGGCGACGGGCCCAAGACCATCCGGGCCGTGTGGGAGTATCTCCGACTCGGGAGCCGGATGCCCAAGCCCGAGTGATCCCCGCGGCCGACTGGCCCCGGCCCTCCCTGGATGCCGTTCTCGGTTCCCATGGGCGCGGGGATCGTTTGACTTAGGATTCGTCGCCGGTACAGGCCTGAGTTTCCGGTGCGCCTCGGCTTGCCGCCGTGCCGGCTGGGGCCTCCGTCTCCAGGGTCACCAAGAAACCTGCTCGAGGTACTTCAACGACTGCGGTATCTGCTCGACGCTGGAGGCCGACTCGTCCTCGATGAAGTAGTGCTTCACACCAGCCTTCCGCGCCGCCTTGAGGATCTTTGGCCAGTCCATCTGCCCGGTCCCGAGCGCGACGTCGTTGTTGGGATCGGTACCCCCGTTGTGGAAACCCGTCGGAACCCCCTTCTTCAGATCCTTGAGGTGCATGAGCTCCCAACGCCCCGGATACTTGGCCAGCCAGGCGGCCGGATCTTCCCCGGGATATTGGACCCACAGCACGTCCATCTCGAAGGCCACAAGGCGGGGGTTGGTCTCCTGGATCAGGATGTCCATCGGCGTCCGTCCCTGTCCGTCGCGGTGTTTGAATTCATAACCGTGACAGTGGTAGAAGACCTTGATGCCGTGCGGTGCGAGTGCCGCCCCGGCTCGATTGAAGTCCGCTGCCGCCTTCCTCGCGGCCTCGAGGTCGAATTCGCCCTTGCCCTTGATCCAGGCCGCTCCCACGAAGGCGATGCCCAGCTCCCGACACTCCCGGGCCACCGCCTCGGTGTCGCCGGTGATCCGCTCCATCGGGAAATGCCCGGCGATCGGCTTGAGCCCGGCCTCCTCGAGCCTCTGGCGGAGATCGGCGTTCTTCAGGTTGTAGTTTCCCGCCAGCTCGACCTCTCGGATGCCGAAGCCCTTCACCGTCCCGATGCTCTGCGGCACGCTCTTGGTGAACTGCGCCCGAAGGCTGTACAACTGGAGGCCCACCGGGCCCCTGAAGTGGCTGCCGGTTCCGGGCGCGGACGTTCCGGCCACACATCCGGCGGCTAGGAGGGCGCAGCAGAGGAGAAACCACAGCGAGGGCAAGGGCAAGGGCGACAGCGCATTCATGGGAGGATCACTGGAGTCAACCCCACGGATGCCTTCGGTGGCAATCCATGAGTGAACGCCATGAGTGAACGCCAAGATCGGCCCCCCTGGATTGCTGTTTTTCTGGATACCTGAATATCCGAGCTTCTGGCCACTTGGCCACCTGGCCACCCGAGGCGATCTGAAGAAACCATCCGCCCACAGGATGCCTGCGACCGCCGCCTCGACCCCGGGGCTGGCCTCCCACCGGGAGGGGATCGGTCTGACGGTGCTACCCCCCTTTGGCCATCGGCTGGGTCACCCTGACCCGGCCTCGTTCAGCTCATGCGCATGGGCATGATCACGTAGAGGAAGGGCTCCTGGGTCTTGAGCACGCCGGGGCTGAGTTCATCGATGAGTTCGAAGAACACCTCGTCGCATTCCAGGGCCTTGAGGGGATCCATGAGGTAGCCGGGATTGAAGGCGATCGCGAAGTCCTTGCCCTGGTACTTGATTGCAACCGTCTGACGGGCTTCGCCGACCTCCGGGGCATTGGCCGTGATGGCCAGCTGGTTTCGGCTGAAGGTGAGCTTCACCGAGTTCTGCTTGTCTGTGGTCATGATCTCGGCCAACCGCAGGGCCTTCAGGAATTCTTCGCGGTTCAGCGGCACCCTCTCGAGCGGCTCGGCCGGGATCACCTGCCGGTAGTTTGGATACACGCCGTCGACGAGCTTCGTGACCAACACGGCCGACACCCCCCCTTCCACGGCCGGCACCATCGAGAAGGACGCCTGATTCTCCGTGAACTTGACCTCCAACGTGCCCCCGCCCTGCAGCAGTCGGGTCAGCTCGTTGATCGCTTTGGTGGGCAGGATGAAGTCGGCCTGGTTCTCCGGCGAGACCTCGAGCTCCTCCTCGCAGAGGGCCAAACGACGCCCATCGGTCGCCACGAGGATGAGTTTGTTCTCCTTGAGGCTGAAATAGATGCCGTTCAGAACGAAGCGGCTCTCGTCGGTGGACACCGCGAAGCTGGTCTTGCGCAGCATGCCCTTGAGCTTGTCCTGCGGCACCGAGACGGTCTTGTTCTGGGCGAAGACCGGCAATGGCGGAAATTCCTCGGCCGCCAGCCCGTTGACCTTGAAGAAGGCGCTGCCGGCCCGGATCGACGCTACGGATTTGTCGCCGATCTCGATCTCGATCTCGGTCGCCGCCAGCTCCCGGGCGATGTCCACCAGCTTCTTCACCGGGAGGGTGGCACGGCCGGTGGTCTCGACCTGGGCGGCCACCGAGCAGGTGATGGTCACGTCAAGATCGGTGGCGGTGAGGGACAGTCGGCGGTCACCGGCCTCGAGGAGCACATTCGACAGGATGGGAAGGGTCGACCGGGACCCCACGATGTTCTGGACGGCCTGCAAACCCACCAGCAACTGATCCTTGGCGATCGTCAGCTTCATGTCGTCCCTACTATTGATGGAGAATCTTCAAAGAGAAAGTCCTTAGTAACCGGCGTGAACAACCCGCACTACCTGCCCGAAAGGGCGTGTTCTCAGGCCTCTTGGGCGAGGCCTAGTCGTGAACCGTTTTGGGAACAACCGGAGGCTAACCCCCGCCCCGAGGTTGTTGGGATCCTTCTGGACCGTCCTGGGAGGGTTGTCCCCAACGGCCTGCGAAGAACTTTCCCGGAGCCGCCGCTTGAGCCGGGTCCTGATGCAGGTAGGATGGACCTGCATGAAGGACTGCGCCAAGGCCCGATGGTCGGCGCCCCCGCCCTGGTTCGTGCGGGGCGGTTGGCTGGTCCGCATCGAGATCTT
The DNA here is from genome assembly GCA_016871615.1 of Verrucomicrobiota bacterium. GTDB lineage: Bacteria > Verrucomicrobiota > Verrucomicrobiia > Limisphaerales > UBA9464 > SXXZ01. The sequence goes on along the minus strand of VHCX01000002.1, from coordinate 25,348 downwards.
CGAGGATTTCCCTCAGGCGATGTCCTGGGTACGGAGGGTCGCCTTCGAGGCGGAACGCTGGAACCATCATCCGGACATCCATGTCCGATGGAACACGGTCACCCTGAAGTTGAGGACGCATGATGCCGGGGGGCTCACTGACCGGGATCGTCATTGGGTCGCGGCGACGCAGGCCCGCCTACGCCGGCCCAAAGGGGCAATGGGTGTGAGGCCACTCGGCCAAAGGACGCTCAATCGCGGCTGAGGAAGAAGCCCCGTTGCCTATCGGTGATCGGATAGCCGGCCCGCGCCAGGACCTGCATCATGTCCTCCCACACCTTGCGCTTCTCCGAAAGGGCCTGGTTGCGCAGCAGGTAGGCCGGATGGTAGGTCGGCATCACCGGGATGCCCCGATGCTCCTGCCAAGATCCCCGGAGCAGGGTGATGCCGGCCAGGCCCTTGCCCAGAAGGCCTTCGACGGCCGTGGCGCCGAGGGCCACCAGCACCTGGGGCTGGATCAGGTCGATCTGCTGCTCCAGCCATGGAAAACAGGTGGCCATTTCCTCCGGTTTCGGTTTCCGGTTTCCGGAGGTCTGGCCCGGAGTGTTGGGCCGGCATTTGAGGATGTTGGCGATGAACACCGACTCACGGGTGAGTCCCATGGCGGTGATGATCTTCGTGAGCAATTCGCCGGCTTTCCCGACGAAGGGCTCACCCAGGAGGTCTTCCTCGGCACCCGGGGCCTCGCCAACGAATAGGATCCGGGCAAAGGGATCGCCGATCCCGAAGACCACCGAGTGTCGCGAGGAGGCCAGATGAGAGCATACCGAACAGGCGAGGATGCGGGTCCGGAGGTCTTCCAGGGCCGCGACTCGCGCCTCGGCAGGCAGGGGCGCCGGCAAGGGGGTGCGGAACGAGAGGGGCGCGGAGGAGGAAGAGGCTTTGGGCATGGGGGAGATGGCCTTGGCCCATCGGGTGAGGGTTGCGGGATTCAGGCTGGGCGCCTTCCCCTCGACCGGCGGCGGAACGGGAACGCCCTCCGGCATGGATTCCGGACTTCGGGAGGAGGAGGAGACCAGACGTTCGGACCGTCCGACCGGCGGGGCCGTAGGAAGGGCCGTTGGAAAAGAGAAGGCCCTGGGCGGGACTCCCGGGCGCTCGGCAGGAGCCGAGAGCGCCTCGAGGGTCTCCCGGCGCACGGGAAGCCACGTCACCCCCTGAAGCTTCAGGGCCTCAAGATGCGCGATGGTAGCATCCAGCAGTGGCAGGTCGGCAGTGGGCATGGGGCCTGAGCGCCGATCTTCCGGGAAGCCGGACCGGTTGCCAAGCGCCGTTGACCACGGCGGCCGACCGGTGATCCTGTGGGGGCCCGGCCTCCTTCCACCTCGAACCCCATGAACCCCCAAGGATTCCGCAAGACCAGGATCATCGCCACGCTCGGCCCAGCCTCGGAAAGCCCCGACATGCTCGAGCGCCTCATCCTCGCCGGGGTCAACGTGCTGCGGCTCAACATGAGCCACGCGAAGCCGGAATGGGTACGGAGGGTGGTGTCCGACATCCGATCCATCTCCCAGAAGTACCGCCGAGCCGTCGGCATCCTGCTCGACACGCAGGGTCCGTCGATCCGAACGGGCGACCTTCCGGCCAAGATCCCCCTGGCCATTGGCGACCGGTTCACCTTCACGGTTCGCGGCCGCGTGCCCGGGGCAGGCAAGTGGACCAGCGTGGGCTACGACGGGTTCGTGGACGATGTCCAGACCGGCGACACCCTCATCGTGGACAACGGCGAGATGAAGATGCGCATCCTGTCGAAGACCGTCGACAGCGTGGAGTGCGAAGTCCTCACCGAGGGGTCGATCGGCAGCCGACGTCACATCAACCTTCCGGGAGTCCACGTGTCCCTGCCGGCCCTCACCGACAAGGACAAGGAGGACGTGCGGCTGGGACTCGAAGTCGGTGTCGACTACGTGGCGTTGAGCTTTGTGCGGGACCCGCGGGACATCGAGGATCTGCGGGCCTTCCTGCGGCAGCACCCGTCGGTGCACCAGCCCCAGATCGTTGCCAAGATCGAACATCAGTTCGCCGTCAACCACTTCGAGGCGATCGCGCGCGAGGCCGACGTCATCATGGTCGCCCGGGGCGACCTGGGCATCGAATGTCCCTACGAGGAGCTGCCGATCATCCAGCGCCGCATCGTCAAGACGTGCCAGAGGCTAGGTCGACCGGTCATCGTGGCGACCCACATGCTCGAGAGCATGATCCAGAATCCGCTGCCGACCCGGGCCGAGATCACCGACGTGGCCAACGCCGTCTTCGAGCAGGCCGACGCGATCATGCTCAGCGGCGAGACGACCGTCGGACGGCATCCGCTGGCGTGCATCGAGGTGATGGACACCATCGCACGGCGCATCGAGCGCAGCGGCGGGGCCAATTACCAGGAGAACGCCGAACTTACCTCGCCGAGGCAGAAGCTGGTGCGCAGCGCGGTGTCGCTGGCCGACGACCTGAAGGCTGCGGCCCTGCTGGTGTTCACCCGGCGGGGCCACATGGCGAGGTACGCGGCCTGGATGCGACCGCGGCATTCGGAGGTGCAGGTCTTCACCGACCGTTGGCCGACCGCCGACGGCATGACCCTGCTGCGGGGTGTGGCGCCGCGCGTGGTGGCCTTCGATGCCCAGCACCCCGACCGGACCGTCGACGAGGCGGTGCTCCAACTGCTGAAGGACGGGGAGCTGAGCCGGGGTGACACGGTGGTGGTGGTGACCAACATGGCCTCCGGGGAACGCATCGTGGACGGGGTGAAGATCCGCACCCTCGATTGAGGCCCGCACGGACGACCGACCCGGAAACGGAGGAACCAGACCGGTGACGGAACCCAAGACAACCTGGAGGGCATGGCTGGTGCTGGCCCGGGCCTCCAACCTGCCGACGGTCTGGTCGAACTGCCTAGCTGCCGGGTTGCTCGGCGGGGGCCTGGAGCCCGGGCGCCTCATCGTCGTGGGGATCGCGGCCAGCCTGCTGTACACCGGAGGCATGGTGCTCAACGACGCGTTCGATGCGGAATTCGACCGGAGGTTCCGGCGGGAGCGCCCGATCCCGGCGGGCATCCTCCCGGAAGCGAGGGTCTGGCGGGTCGGATGGTCCCTCCTGGCGGTGGGATTCCTGGGTCTGGCGGTCCAGGGGCTGGAGCCGGCGTTGATGGCCGCGGCCCTGGCGGGCGCGGTGGTGGTCTACGACGCGCTCCACAAGCGCACCCCGCTCTCGCCCCTCCTGATGGCAGCCTGCCGGTTCCTGCTCGTGCTCACGGTCGCCTCGGCCGGGGCCCGAGGTATCACCGGCGAGGCGATGTGGGCCGCCCTCGCCCTCTCGGGCTGGATCGTCGGATTGAGCTACATCGCCCGACGGGAGAGCCGCCGAGGGCCGATCGCCTTCTGGCCGCTGGGGTTCCTGGCGATGCCGGCGGTGCTGGCGGTGCTTGTCCATGGGGATGGGCCCGGTCCGGGAGTCCTGCTGGCCGGGGGATTGTTCCTCGGCTGGGGATCCTGGTGCCTGAGCCACACGGTCGGACGGGCCGAGCCGCATCCGGGGCGGACCGTGGCCGGTCTTCTGGCCGGCATCTGCTGGGTCGATCTTTTGGCCGTGGCTCCCGATGGCCCGAGCCTCCTGGTCCATGGGGGCCTCTTCCTGCTCTGCCTGCTGGGGCAGCGCTTCGTGCCGGCGACCTGACGGATCCCGGCCTCCGAGGCAGCCTGCGCCGGGAGCGACTTTCCTTCTGGCGGGGAGGCCGAGTCGGTCCATAATGCCTGCGGCGTTCGGGGAGCCGCTGATGCCGCGGCTGAGAGGGAGGCGGGAGCCTCCGACCCGTGGAACCTGATCCGGATCATGCCGGCGAAGGGACAACCCTCCCTTCTCCTGCCCCCAGAACTGGGCCATTCAGCCGGCTGGTCTCCTCCCCCGGGGAGTCCATCCGGAGACAGCGCCAATTGCCCAGAAGGAAACCGACCGCCATGATCGCCGATCCCAAGACCTCGTTCGAGCCCCACAGCCGCGACCAGTTGCCCAATTCCACCCGGGTGTACGTTGCCGGCCGACTGCATCCCGAGATCAAGGTGCCCTTCCGCGAGATAGCGCAGGCCCCGACCCAGACGGTGCGGGGCACCCGTGAGGAGAACCCACCGGTCCGGGTGTACGACTCTTCAGGTCCCTGGGGCGATCCGTCCTTCACCGGCACACCCGAGGAGGGCCTGCCCGCGCTGCGGGCCCCGTGGATCCGGGCCCGGGGCGATGTCGAAGAATATGGTGGCCGCGAGGTCAAGCCGCAGGACAACGGGTACCTCACCGGCAAGCATGCCGAGTACGCCAGCAAGGCCGAGAAGAACCGCCTGGTGGAGTTCCCCGGCCTGACCGCCAGCCGCCGCAGGACGCTCCGGGCCAAGGCGGGCAAGGCCGTCACGCAGGTGGCCTATGCGCGGGCCGGCATCATCACGCCGGAAATGGAGTACATCGCCATCCGCGAAAACCTCGGACGCGCACAGCTGTCGGACCTGGCCAACGATCCCGTGCGCCACGACCTGGCCAAGCAGCATGCCGGGTCGAGCCAGGTCCCGGGGAGCCCCTACGCCCCGTCGGTCTTCCGCAGGTTTCCCCAGCGCATCCCGGCCGAGATCACGCCGGAGTTCGTGCGCAGCGAGGTGGCCGCCGGCCGGGCGATCATCCCGGTCAACATCAACCACCCGGAGAACGAGCCGATGATCATCGGCCGCAATTTCCTGGTGAAGATCAACGCCAACATCGGCAACAGCGCCGTGGCCTCGAGCATCGAGGAGGAGGTCGAGAAGATGCGCTGGGCCACCAAGTGGGGCGCCGACACCGTGATGGATCTCTCCACGGGCAAGAACATCCATGCCACCCGCGAGTGGATCCTGCGCAACTCGGCCGTGCCCATCGGCACCGTGCCCATCTACCAGGCCCTGGAGAAGGTCGGGGGCAAGGCCGAGGAGCTCACGTGGGAGATCTACCGCGACACCCTCATCGAGCAGGCCGAGCAGGGCGTGGACTACTTCACGGTGCACGCCGGCGTGCTGCTGCGGTTCATCCCCATGACCGCCCGTCGCATGACCGGCATCGTGAGCCGCGGCGGAAGCATCCTGGCCAAGTGGTGCCTGGCCCACCACCGCGAGAACTTCCTCTACACCCACTGGGACGAGATCTGCGAGATCATGGCGGCCTATGACGTGAGCTTCAGCATTGGCGACGGCCTTCGGCCGGGATCCATCGCCGACGCCAACGACCCGGCGCAGTTCGGGGAGCTGCAGGTGCAAGGCGAATTGACCACCCGGGCCTGGAACCATGGAGTCCAGGTGATGAACGAGGGTCCCGGGCATGTGCCGATGCACCTGATCGAGGAGAACATGGCCAAGCAGCTCGAGTGGTGCCATGAAGCGCCCTTCTACACCCTCGGGCCGCTGACGACCGACATCGCGCCGGGCTACGACCACCTCACCAGCGGCATCGGTGCGGCGATGATCGGCTGGTACGGCTGCGCGATGCTCTGCTACGTCACGCCGAAGGAGCACCTGGGCCTGCCCAACAAGAAGGATGTGAAGGACGGGGTGATCGCCTACAAGATCGCCGCCCATGCGGCCGACCTGGCCAAGGGTCACCCGGGAGCCCAACACCGCGACAACGCCCTGAGCAAGGCGCGCTTCGAGTTCCGCTGGCAGGACCAGTTCAACCTGGGCCTCGACCCGGTCACGGCGCGCGAATTCCACGACGAGACGCTGCCCCAGGAGGGGGCCAAGACGGCCCATTTCTGCTCCATGTGCGGGCCGCACTTCTGCTCGATGAAGATCACCGAGGACGTGCGGAAGTACGCGGCCGAGCAGGGCATCTCCGCCGAGGAGGCCCTGAGCAAGGGCCAGGAGGAGAAGGCCCGCGAGTTCGTCGAGAAGGGCGCCGAGGTGTACACGAAGGCCTGAGCAAGGGCCCGGGGACGGAGCCCACCGGATCCCTTCCCGCACGCGCCCGAGGCGTTCGGATTGCAGGCCGCCCGGGCCTCTAGAAGGTGAAGGTCCATTCCACCCAGGCGTAGAGCGCGTCGCCATTCGGGTTGGCGTTCGGGGCCCGGTCGAGGAACGACCCCTTGAAGAGCGCGGTGACGCCGGTGTCGAGGCGGCAGTGGCCCGGGACCACGTCCCACCGCACCCGGCCCTCGAGCTGCTGGCCGACGAAGGACCCGGAAAGGCCGGATGGGTCGCGGACCCCGGCGGCGGTGAAGGCGTCGGATGCGTTCTCGAGCCAGACCCATCGGTGACTGATCGAGGTCTCGATGCGTCGGAACGGCACGACCGACGCCCGCACCTCCGGCGAGCGGAGGTTCGACCGGGCGATGGCGCCATAGATCCCGGTCGGGCCGAACTCGAAGCGACGCGCCCCGAAGAGCGAGTCGAACCGGCCGTTGCGGCCATCCCCGGGGTCGGAGTCGCCGCTGGCCTGGTCGAGCCGGATGCCGAGGCGCGGCCGGCACGTCGACTCCCAAGTGTAGCCGGCGCCGGCCTGGAACATCCAGGCCGTGTGGTCCAGGTCGACGACGGATCCGGCCGACGCCCGGGACGATCCGCGCTGCAAGGTGCCCTCCACCTCGAAATCCAACCTGCCGGGTGAGGTGTTGCGGAAGAACCGGCCTCCCCCGGTGTGCAGCCGGCGGTGCCGTCGCGCCGGGTCCCGGTCCTCGAAGAGGCCCAGCCAATAGGCGTCCAGCCGCGCGTCGAAGGCCAGCGGTGCCGAGGTGGCGTAGAGGCCGTGCAGTTGCTGGCCGAAGCCCTGGGAATCGGCGACCACCTGCTGGTCGAGCAACGACTCCACATCCTCCGGCAGCCGGCGCACTGGCAGCAGCGCAAAGGTCCGGATCGAGCCGCCCGAGTCGGAGGTCCACAACCAGTCCACGCCGGTGAAGGCGTTGATGGTGTTCCGGTAGGCGTTGCGCGCGACCAGCCGCCGGTTGCCCAGGTCGAGGGTCTCCCGGCCCACGAGGAGCCGGTGCGAGCCACCGGACCCGAGCGGTCCGGCGTTCCAGCGGAGATGGGCCTGAAGCACGTCCACGGTGTTGACCTGGCCGGTGTCGATCGGGCTACCGGCGTCCGAGAGGTACTGGCGGCTGTCCATGAGCTCGGCCACGGCACCCAACGGTTCGGTTCGGATCTGGCCGAGCAGGCTGGTGCGCAGCGCCAGCGCCTGGTCGCTCCCGGGCCGTCCGGCTCGGAACTGGTTGCCGAGCGACTCGTAGCGGATGCGGTGTTCCCCCCCGAGGTCGGCCCAGTCGGGCAGGTCGAGGGCCGAGCGCAGGCGCCAGGGTGTCGGCTCGGCGGCCAGACCCGACACCGCGCCGAGGAGAGGCAACAGCAAGGCGAGGAATCTTCCAGGGCCGGACGGAGGATGCATCATGAGAGGCCCCGGAAGGAGCGCGCGGGCTGCATCCAACGCTGACCGCCGGATCCAAGGAAGGTTTTTTACGGCCGCCGACCAACAAAACCCTCGACGTCCCCGGCGGGCCGCGGGATACCGCAGCCGTGACGCAACCCGTGCAGCGACCCCGGTTCATGGAACCCGTCCGTCCGGCCCCTGCATCCTGGATCCGCGTCCCGGGGAAACGGTTTGCCCGTGGTTTCGGCCCGGTGGAAGCCGGGTCGCCGTCGACGATTCCCAGCCGGGCTCTCCGGCTCTCCGTAGCGCCATGAAACTGGTCTTCTCCGAGGCGGAGGCGGACCCGGATCGCTACGTCTATCCCTATGTCGTCTGGGCCTTTCCCGAGGAAGGTGAGACGCCGGCCGACCTGTTCGAGGCGGGATTCCTTCCCTCATCCCCGGACCTGTCGATATTCTACCTGGCCCGGCAACTGAGGGTGCCGCTGGCACCGTGGCGTCCCACCTCCGAGAACCGGCGCGTGCGACGCAAGGTCGGCGATCTGCGCTGCGAGCTGGTGCCCAGGGCCCGCTTTGAGATCACCCCGGAACGCCGGTCGGCCTGGCTGGCGTTCGCGGAGGCTCGTTTCGGTCCCGGGATCATGCCCGCCGCGCGGCTCGACCGGCTGCTCGCCGGGCGGGTCATCACCCACGTGCTCGTCTTCCGCGATGCCGGCGACCACGGTCCGGAATGCGGGGTGGCCCTCCTGCATCTCGAGAGACCCCGACTGGCCTTCTACTACTACGCCTTCTACGACCTCGCCTCGGTCGGACGCTCCCTGGGCATGGCCATGATGGTCCGGGCCGTGGAATGGGCCCGCGATTCCGGTCTGGCCCACCTTCACCTCGGGACCTGCTACTCCCCCAAGGCCCTCTACAAGACCCAGTTCGAGGGAATCGAATTCTTCAACGGCCACCGCTGGTCGGACAATCTCGCCGAGTTGAGACACCTGCTGGACATCCGCCCGGAGACCCACCGGCTCGAGTCGCCGGAGTATCTGGCGTTTCTGGAGGGCGGTCTGGAGACGGCCGCCTTGGTGTCGCCCTTCCGGGTTCCCATCCGGGAGGACCATGGGTCCTGATCCGGAAGCGGGATTGGCTGCCGGATAGGGCGTTGGATTGGACGTTGGATTGGGCTCGGGATCAGGCCCGGGACGTCGCCGGCGTCCCCGAACCCTTCGTCGGGCTGAACTCGTCGGCGTGGTAGGAGCTGCGGACCAGCGGGCCGGCGGCCACGTGGACGAAGCCGAGCGACTCGGCCTCCTGGCGCAGGTGGTCGAAGACCGCCGGCGGGATGAACTCGACCACCGGCAGGTGGCGGAGGGTCGGCTGGAGGTACTGGCCGAGGGTGAGCAGGTCGCAGCGTGAGGCCCTCAGGTCCCGGAGGGATTCTGACACCTCGGCGCGGGTCTCGCCCAGGCCCAGCATCATCCCCGACTTGGTGTGCACCGCGTCGCCCAGTCGGTCCTTCACCTTCGCCAACACCCGCAGCGACCGCTCGTAGGTGGCGCGGTGGCGCACCGACGGGGTCAGCCGGCGCACGGTCTCGAGGTTGTGGTTGAAGATGTCGGGCCGCGCGGCCAGCACGGTGTCGATGGCCTCGTCCCGGTCGAGGAAGTCGGGCGTGAGCACCTCGACCACGATGCCCGGGTTGAGCGTTCGCACCGCCTCGATGGTCTGGCGGAAATGATCGGCCCCGCCATCGGCCAGGTCGTCCCGGGCCACCGCCGTGATCACGACGTGCCGCAGGCCCATCCGACGGGTCGCCTCGGCCACCCGCCGGGGCTCGTCCGTCTCGAGGGCCAGGGGCTTGGCGGTCGACACGGCGCAGAATCCGCAGGCCCGGGTGCAGCGGTCGCCGGCGATCATGAAGGTCGCGGTGCCGCGGCTCCAGCACTCCCAGTGGTTCGGGCACTTGGCGCTTTCGCACACGGTGTGCAGGCCCAGGTCCTCGAGCAGGGTGCGCGTGGCCGTGAAGGCGCTGGAGGTCGGCAGTTGCACCTTCAGCCATTCGGGCAGGCGCCGGCGAGGCACCAGGGGAACCGAGGCCGCCGGGGCCGCCGGCGTGGACGAACAGGAACTCATGTGCGGCCGACAACCTCAAATCCGGCCGGGCCCTTGGCAACAGCTTTCCCGCGCGCGGCGGTGGCCTCGACGAAATCGACCGCGTTGGCGGCGACGACCGACCAGTCCAGCCGGGCAGCCACCCGGCCCGCGGCGGCGAGGCCCATGGCCTTGCGTTGCTCCGGCGGCAGGTCGAGGAACCCCGCCACGATCCCGGCCAGCGACTGGCCGTCCCAGCCGGAGAACCCGATGGCCGGCTCGCCCGAGAAGTAGCCGGAGAGGTTCTCCAGTGGTGTGCTCGCGCAGGGGATGCCGCAGCCCAGGTATTCGACCGCCTTGGCGACGAAGGCGCAGTGGACTCCCTCCGACTCCTCGTAGGGCACGAGGCCCACGGTCGCCCCGCGCAGGGCCCCGGCCATCGCCTCGTAGGGGATGAACCCGGGGCAATCCAGCCGGAGGTCCGGCGCGGCCGCCCGGACGGCCTGCACCAGCCGGGTCAGCGCCGGGGTATCCCGGCCGAGGAAGCGGAACCGCACCCCCGGCCGCGATGCGTGCAGGTGCAGCACGCAGTCCCGCGCGATGGGTCCCAGGTGATGGGTGTCGAACGACCCGTGCATGACCACCACCGGGGCTTCCGGTGGCGCGCCGGCCTCCGGCTCGCACGCCTCCGGCCGGAACCGCCGGGCGTCGTAGCCATACTGGATCACCTTGAGGCGGTCGGCCGGGTATCCGGTGGCCCGGAAGCGTTCGGCCAGCGGAGCGGACACCGTCATCACCCCGTCGGCCAGGAACCGGCGTGGCAGCGACCGTTCGAAGCGGTTGAGCCATGGCACGAAGCCGGTGCGGGTGAACACCGCCGGCCACGTCTCCATGAAGCCTGTGAGGTAGTCGAGGAAGTTGAAGACCACGGGGACCTGCCATCGCCGGCCCAGAAGCCCCGCGGCCACCGCCGAGATCGTATGCTGCGAGAGCACCGCATCGAACCCGAAGGCCCCGCCCCGGTCGCGGCGCAGCCGGCGCAGCGTCCGCCCGGCATGCCAAGCCAGCGCCGCCGGGTAGGCGAGGTACTTGAGGTTGCGCAGGGCCGTGTACCGGCCCATTGGCCAGGCCGTGAATGGATGCACGGTGATCCCGTGCCCGGCGGCGACGCGTTGGGCGTCCTCGAAGTCGGGGCAGAACAGGTGGACTTCGTGCCCGCGCCGGACGAACTCGGCCACGAGGTAGATGGCCTCGGCCGACCCCCCGCCGCTGGGCGGGAAGTACGGTTCATGGGTCAGGAAGGCCAGTCGCATGCAGCGTCGGACCCTTCAGTCCAGGTCCCGGAGGAAGCGCTCGAGGATGCGGACGGCCGACTCCAGCTGGTCGATGGCCAGCCATTCGCAGGCGGTGTGGGCCTGGGCGATGTCGCCGGGCCCGAACACCACCGAGGGCGAGCCTCCGGCCGCCAGCGGTGCAGCGTCGGTGAAGTAGTGGACGCCGAGGGTGCGCCGCCTGCCGGCGGCCCGGGTGAGCGTACGTACCAGGGGCAGGGACGGGTCGGTGTCCAGCGGCTCGCAGGCGCTGGTGCGCAGCGTGTCGAACCCCGCGCGGAGGCCGTGGCGGCGCAGGAATGCGGCGATCTCCCGGCGGATGCCGGCCTCGGATTCGCCGGGAAGCGTGCGCCGGTCGATGTCGATGGTGCAGGACGCCGGCACGATGTTGGGCTGCCGTCCCCCCTCGATGCGGCCGACGTTGATGGTGGGCCATCCCAGCAGGGGATGCGCCGGCCGGGAGGCCAGCTCGGCGGCGTATCCGCCCTCGAGGGCCAGGACGATCGGCGCCATCGCGCTCACCGCGTTGCGCCCGCGATGGGGCGTGGCGCCGTGGGCCGGTCGGCCGGTGGTCTTCAGCCTCAGCCACACGTCGCCCTTGTGGGCGGTGACCACCTCGAGCCCGGTCGGTTCCCCGGCCAGCGCCAAGTCCGCCTTGGGGCCGATCCGCGCCAGGTGGCGTGACCCGAGCTGCATGTTCTCCTCGTCGACCAGGCCCGCGAAGACGATCTCGGTGTGCGCCGGCCGCCGGCCGCAGCCGGCGAGGTTCAGCACCGCCTGGAAGAAGGCGGCCACCGAGCCCTTGGTGTCGCAGGCCCCGCGGCCGAAGACCCGCCCGTCGCGCACCCGGGGGCGGATCTGCACCGCGTAGTCGGGTTCGCCCACGGTGTCGAGGTGCGGGGCGAGCAGCACCCGCCGCCGGACCGGGCCCGGGGGCCGCAGGCGGACCAGCAGGTTCGAGCGGCCCGGTACCACGGGTTGCCATTGGGTCTCGAGGCCCCGGAGGCGCGCCGCCGACTCGAGGAACCCGCCGACGCGGTGTTCCCCATGTAGGCTGGGGTCGTCGTGGAAGGCCGGGTTCACGCTGGGCAGCGCGATGAGATCCCGGAGCAGCCGGACGCTGGCGGAGTGGGAAGCCACGATGGGGGAAGGCTAGCCCATCCGGACCGCTCGCGCGACGTCCATCTTCAGGCCGGATTTCCCATGCCCGCCCTTCGCGCACGGCGCGACGACGACGATGCCGTCCGGTGGGCGTTCACCCCGTCCGCGAGGCGGCCCGTTGGGTGGGCGTGGCCATGGGGTAGAGGCCCGGGCAGCAGCCGAAGGTCTGGTGGAAGGCGGCGCTGAAGTGGCTCAGGCTCGAGTAGCCGACCTCCAGCGCGGCTTCGGTGACGTTGAAGGAACCGCTGCGCAGGAGGGCGGCGGCCTTTTCCATGCGCAACTGGCGCAGGTACTGCGGGATGGTCTGGCCCATCTCCTTGGAGAAGGTCCGGCTCAGGTAGAAGGGGCTGCAGCCGGCCTCCCGGGCGATGGCCTCGAGGCTCGGCGGATGGGCCGGGTCCTTCTTGAGCACCTCGATCACCGTGTCCACCCGGTCGCGGGCGGCCCGCTGCTGGCGGTGGCAGAACAGCTCGGAGTCGGTCGGGGGGGCGAAGAAGAATTCGCTCATGAGCTCCCGGACCTTGGCGCCGTACCAGAGCCGTTGCGCCACGGCCAGGACCGGGGGCTGGCGCAGCGCGAGCACCAGGTCGCGCCTCCGGGCGGTCAACGGTTCCGGGTCCGAGACGCCGCTGGCCTCCGGGCCATCCTCGAGGCATCGGCGGATGAGCGGATGGAGGTTCTCATCGAGTCCGTCCAGCTCGCGGCGGAGGAATTCCGGACCGAACTCGACCGTGATGAACCGGTGGCTCCGGCCCGGGGAGCGGACGGCCGAGAGGGACCGCTCGCCAGGTCCTCCCTGCCGGTAGAAGCCGGCGGTCTGTTCCCGGAACCGGGCCGTCCGGGAACCGCTGGTGACGGAGCCCTCGCCGTCGAGGTTCAGGCACAGCTCCACGCTGCAGGGGTGGAAGCTGCGCGCCCAGTCGATCGGTCCCGAGGCGGTGAAGTCGTGCCACTCGAGGCTGAAGCCGAGATTTTGGAAGCTCCCGAACAGTTGGCGCCACCCCGCCCCGACGGCGGACCAGGCGGCGATCTCGCCCTCGAAGGGCGGTGCTGGGGGTGTCTTGGGATTCCGGGACATCGCTGGTGGTTGGTGTCCGAGGGTAGGCGGGCGGGCCGGGCATCACAAGGCGGGCCGGGCCTCCGCCGGGGGAGGGCGATCGTGCCGCGTCCAGTCGGGACACGCTCCCTCCCGGATCCGGTGTGCCATCCTCGGGGGCCCCGGGCCAGGGCCCACCCCCGATCCCGTCACCGCACGAACCTTTCCATTTCGGGCGGAGCCGGTAGCCTTGAGGGAACTTCGCATGCCGCTGCGCCTATTCAATTCGCTCCACCGCCGGGTCGAGGAGTTCACGCCCATCGATCCCGGGGCCGGGTCGGTCGGCTTCTATTGCTGTGGGCCGACGGTCTACGACTTCGGCCACATCGGGAACTTCCGCACCTTTGTCTTCGCCGACCTCCTGCGCCGCCACCTCGAGTTCCGGGGCCACCGCGTGAACCACGTCATGAACATCACCGACGTGGAGGACAAGATCATCCGCCAGGTCGCGGCCACCGGCCTGGGCCTGGCGGAATTCACCGGGCGCTACACCGAGGCCTTCCTCGCCGATCTCGGCACCCTGGCCTGCCGCCGGCCGCACCACCTGCCCAGGGCGACGGAGTACATCCCGCAGATCATCGACCTCATCCGGCGCCTGGAACAGCGGGGCATCGCCTACCGGGCGGCCGATGGATCGGTCTACTTCAGCATCCAGAAGTACCGGGGTTGCGGCTGCCGCTACGGCCAGCTCATCACGCTCGACCCGGAGGCCCAGCGCCGCACCGAACGCGTCTCCGGCGACACCTACGACAAGGACGACCTGGCCGACTTCGCGCTGTGGAAGGCCCGGGTGCCGGCCGACGGCGCGGTGTCCTGGGAGTCGCCCTGGGGCCAGGGTCGGCCGGGCTGGCACATCGAGTGTTCGGCCATGAGCATGGCGCTGTTGGGTCCGAGCTTCGACCTCCACCTGGGCGGCGAGGACCTCGCCTTCCCGCATCACGAGGACGAAATCGCCCAGAGCGAGGGCGCGGGCCTTCAGGCCCCGGGTCGGCCCTTCGTGAAGCACTGGGTCCATGCCGCCCACCTGCTGGTCGACGGCAAGAAGATGAGCAAGTCGCTGGGAAATTTCTTCACCGTGCGGGATCTGCTCGCCCAGGGCTTCCAAGGTCGCGAGATCCGCTTCCTGCTGCTCGGGGCCCACTACCGGGAGACCTTCAATTTCACGCGCGAGGGCCTCGAGGCCGCCCGGTCGGCCCTGGCGCGCCTCGATGCGACGATCGCCCAGTTGGCCGAGCGGTCCGGATCGTCAGCCGCGACATCGACCGCCGTCGATTCGCCCTTCGTGGCGGCCTTTGGCGAGGCGCTCGACGACGACCTCAATGTGTCCAAGGCCTGGGCGATCGTCTTCGACTGGGTCCGCGAGACCAACGCCGCGTTGGCCGGCGGCACGCTGGGGGCTGCGGAGTCGGCGGCCCGGCTGGCCGACTGGCGTCGGGTCGACGGGGTGCTTGGCATTGGGTCCCGACCCGAGGAGGAGATCCCGGCCGGGGTCCAGGCCCTGCTCGAGCGGCGCCAGGTGGCCAAGGCCGCGCGGGACTGGGCGACGGCCGACGCGGTGCGCGGTGAGCTCAAGGCGCTGGGATGGACCGTCGAGGACTCCAAGGCCGGGACCCGGCTCAAGCGGCTCTGAGATGTCCTTTTCCCCCAGGGCTTCACTCAGACAGGCTTTCAGGCGGCCCGGTCTCGCGGCGGGCCGGCGTCGGAGGTCGCCCGGGCCACGGCCCAGACCGTGATCTCGTCAGCCCCGAGGCGGCGGAGCACCTGCGCCACGGCCGCGGCGGTCGCGCCGGTCGTGAGCACGTCGTCGACCACCACCCAATGGCCCCGCAGGACCCCGTCGCCCTGGGGGCCGAAGGCCGACCGGACGTTGAGCAGGCGTTCCTTTCGGTCCAGCGTCGCCTGGTTCCTCGTGGCTTCGACGCGCCGGACCTGGTCGGCCACCAGCGGGACGCCCAGTGCTCGCGCCAGCGGGAGGGCCAGGCGCTCCGCCTGGTTGAACTCGCGTTCCCGCCTCCGGACCGGATGCAGGGGCACCGGCACGAGGCCCTGCACCGCCCGTCCGGCGAGGTCCGGCAGCGCGGCCTCCACCAGCACCCCGGCGAGGAACCGGGCGAACCAGGGTTCCCGTCCGTACTTGAGACGGTGGATCGCCTCCAGGGCGACCCCCTCGGCGTGCACCGCCGCGCGGGCCCGATCCCAGGGGGGCGGGCTTTCCCGGCATTCGGCGCAGGGTCCAGGCGGCGACGGCACGGTTCCCGAGAAGGGCAGCCCGCAGCGGGGACAGGCAGGTCCGGAAATCCATCGCAGCCGATCCCGGCACGCGTCGCAGACATGTCCCGCCTCGGGCGGGGCCCGTCGCTCGTGGCAGAGCGCGCAGACCTGCGGATAGACCAGGCCGACCACCCCGCGGGCCATCCCCCCGAGGGCGTGCCGGCACCGTGCCAGAATGGGGCTGCGCAGGCTCATCCGGGGGAGGGTCGGGGTTCGACCCGGCCACCGGTCCGTTCGACCCCGCGCATGAGCACCAGGGCCGTCAGGCCCAGCACGAGGAGGGTCAGCCAGCCGTCGTGCAGGCGCGTCGATCCCCACCACCAGGCCCATGAACCGGAATGGAGCGCGGGCACGGTGAGGAACTGGTACGACTTGAACCAGAAGATCCACCCGGCATGGAGGCCCAGCGGGAGCCAGAGCGATCCGGTCCGTTCCCGGCACCAGGCGAGGATCCATCCGATCCAGCCGAGGGTGAGGAATCCGGGCAGCAGCCATGCGGGATCGGCCAGTCCGGAGAGCATCTTGGCCAGCATCCCGATGCCGGTCCAGGGACCGACGGAGTCCGGCGGGTCGGGTCGCCGGAAGAAGTGGATGACGGCGAAGAGCACCGAGCTGGCCAGGGCCGACAGCCCGAAGGAGTAGCGCCGCCGCAGCGCCCCCAGGATCATCCCCCGGAAGAGCAGCTCCTCCATGAAGGACACGGCGATGGCCGCACCGAGGGCACGCGCCACATGGAGCAGGTACAGCGACAACGGGTGGTTGGAATTCCACCCGCGCGCCCCGAAGCCGATGGCGGCACCGGCGACGGCGGCCAGCGAGAGCATCCCCCCGGCCCACCCGCGCAGCAGTTGGCCGCGCGCCCCGGGGTGCCATCCGAGTCCGACGGACCGCCACCCCGGGAACCAGCCGATCCGGGCCATGGGCCAAAGGCCCAGCAGGGCCACGCCGAGCAGGCACCGGTCGACATACCGGCGGAAGGGCTGATGGGCCAAGGCGGAGCCGGGGGCCAGTTCCTGCACGAGCGTCCAGGCCCAGGGGGCCAGCAGGGCGCCCCCGACGAACACCAGGGCGAGGTAGGCCAGCAGCAGGCGGACCGGGTCGGGGACCCTCCCGTGGACCGTCAGGTCGGGGACGTTCGGCTGGACTGGATGGCTCCGTGGCATCAGGGATGGGTCCCGGGCGGCTCAGGACCGTCCAAAGGATCCCTTCCGGGGGGCGGCCGTCCACAAGGAATCAGCCGGGGCGGCAGCCCGGGCAGATCCCGAAGAACTCCATCCGGTGGGAGATCGAGGAGAACCCGTGCCGCTTGGCCAGCAGCTGCTCGAAATCACCGAGTATGCAGTCGTCCAGCTCGACCACGCGGGAGCACTGGTTGCAGACCAGGTGGTGGTGGTGGTGGTCGCCATCCCCGTCGCTCGACAATTCGAAACGCGCCGCGCCATCCCCGAAGTCGTGTCGGCGGACCAGTCCCAGGCCCTCGAGGGTGTGCATGTTCCGGTAGATCGTCGCGACGTCGCAGTCGGATTTCCCGAGGGCACCGTGGATCTCCTTGATGGTCAGCGGGGAGGCGTGCCGGCGGAGCACCTCCAGGATCGCCTGCCTCGGGGCCGTGATCTTGAGTTCGCCCCGGCGCAGCTTCTCGGTCAGGTCCGAGAGCGGCTGCTGGATGAGCCGGAGCGGGTGCGGGTGCTGTGGACAGGGGCTCTTCATGGGGAGGGTGCCTGGCTGCGGCGGGCGCGGATCCCCGCCAGCGACGCGACGAACAGGACCGCCAGGGTGAGGGTGATGCAGGGTCCGCTGGGCAGGTCCATCGGGTACGACAGCGCCACCCCGCCGCCCGCCCCGGCCAGGCCGAAGAGCAGGCTCAGGAGGATCTGCTGGCGCAGGCTCCCGGCCAGGTTGCGCGCGGTGGCCGGGGGGATGACCACCAGGGAGGTCACCAGGATGATCCCCAGGAGCCGGATGCTCAGGGCCACCGTGAGGGTCAGGAGCGCCACGAAGGCGTAGTTCATCGCCCGCACCGGGACGCCGGCGACATGGGCGAGGTCGGGGTGGGCGGTCATGAGCGACAGCGCGTTGAGCCGCAGCAGCAACGCCGAGCCGACCAGCACCAGCACGGCCGCTGCCAGGACCACGTCGCCCCACCCGACCGAGAGGATGTCGCCGAAGAGGTACCGGTCGAGCTCCCCGCGGAAACCCTTCAGCCGGCTCAGGATCACCATGCCCAGCGCCACCGAGCCGCTCAGGAGCAGGGCCATGATCGTGTCGTTGAGCAGGTGGGTGCGTTCCTTCAGCCAGAGGATCAGCCCGGCGACCAGCAGGCTGAAGAGCACCATCGGCACGGTCGGGTCGCTCAGGCCCAGGAGGAACCCGAGGGCCACCCCGGCCAGCGCCGCATGGGCGATGGTGTCGCTGAAGAAGGACATCCGTCGGGCGGTGACGAACACCCCGATGAACCCGCACAACGGTCCCAGGAGCACGGCCGCCAGCAGCGCCCTCAGCATGAAGGGCTCAAGCTCCATGGGCGCCTCCGGGGTGGTGATGGTGGTGATGGTGATAGGGCGTGAAGTGGATGCCGTAGGCCTGCCGCAGCGACTCGGCATTCATGACCTCCTCGGGTGCGCCCTCGCAGCAGATGACCCCATTGAGGGCGTACACCCGGCTGGCATGGCGGTAGACCATCGACAGGTCGTGCGAGACCAGCACCACGGTGAGGTGGCGTCGTCGGTGGACCTCGGCGATCAGGCCATAGAAATCCTCCTCGCCGGGGGTGTCCACCCCGGCCGTCGGCTCGTCGAGCAGCAGGAGTTCGGGGTCGTTGAGCAGGCTCGAGCAGATCAGCACGCGCTGGAGCTGGCCGCCGCTCAGGCCCGCCACCGGGCGGTCCAGCAACCGGGTCACGTCCATCTCGGCGACCGCCTCGTGCAACTGGTCGTCCACGAAGCGGGTTGGCCGCCAGAACCATCCGGCGGTGCGCGGCCGGCGGATGGCCAAGAATTCGCGCACGGTGAGCAGGAAGCTCGGGTCCAGCGGCAGCCGCTGCGGCACGTAGCCGACCCGCCGGAGCAGGTGGGGCGTCGGCGGGCCCTCGTCGAGCAGGTGGATCGAGCCCGAGTCCGGACGGTGCAGCCCCAACAGGCAGCGCAGCAGCGTGGTCTTGCCCGACCCGTTGGGTCCGATGAGCGCCACCATCCGGCCCGCCTCGA
Organism: Verrucomicrobiota bacterium; assembly: GCA_016871615.1. GTDB lineage: Bacteria > Verrucomicrobiota > Verrucomicrobiia > Limisphaerales > UBA9464 > SXXZ01. The sequence goes on along the minus strand of VHCX01000002.1, from coordinate 6,801 downwards.
TGCGCAGACGGACCCCTTGGAGCACCGGGTTGCCGCCGAGGCGGACCTGGAGGTCGAGGACCTCGATGGCGGCGACGGCAGGCCTGGGTCGGAAGGCGATGTCCATGGGTCTTCAGCGCAGGGCCGACTGGAGCGACCGGAGGTTGCGCCGGAGTCCCTCGGTGTAGAAGGAGGGCGAGGCCGTGCCGGTCTCGAGCACGTCGAGTTCGGCGACCCCGATCCCGAGGTCGTCGGCCAGGCGGCGCAGCAGGCGCGGATGGAATTGGGGCTCCGAGAACAGGACGCGGACCTTCCGCTCCCGGATGATCTTGGAGAGCCGGGCGAGGTACTTCGGCGAGGGTTCCACCTGCGGGACCTCCTCGATCACGCCGACGAGTTCGAGGTCGTACCGGCGGCAGAAGTAGGGGAAGGCGTCGTGGAAGGTCACCACCTTGCGGTCCTTGAGTCCGCGCAGGGAGGTCCGGATCTCGTCGTCGACCGCGGCCAGTTCCCGTCCGTAGCGTCCGCCCCGCTCGCGGTAGCCGGCGGCATGGGCCGGGTCGGCCATGCAGAGCGCCTCGACGAGGTTCGATACGCAATGCCGCGCCAGCAGGGGGTCGAGCCAGACATGCGGGTTGGCCTCCGCCCCGTGGTCATGGTCGTGATCGCCGTGGTCGTGCTCCTTCCCCGCCTTGGCCGCCTTGCCGGCCTTGCCATCGACCTGCAGGCGGGTCAGGTCCCGGATCAGTTCACGCTCCAGGCCTTGGGTGACGACCACGACCCGGCGTCGCCGGGACGCGGCGGTCGATGGCTGGGCGCCGAGGCGGTCGATGGCCCGGTCGAGCCACGGGTCGACGCCGAGGCCATTCATCAGCACCACGTCGGCCGCGGCCAGCTTCCGGAGGTGCGACGGCTTGAACTGGAAATCGTGCGGGCCCGTGTCGCCGGGCAGGAGTCCCTCCACGACGGCGTCGTCGCCGGCGACGTTGGCCGCCCAGGATTGGATCGCGGGCAGCGTGGCCACGATGCGGATCTCGGCCCGGGAACCGGGGGCGAAGAGCGCGACGACGACGACGACGACGAGGGTCCAGGCCAGGAGAGGGAAGCCGGGGCGATTCACAGGCGGGCAGGATAGGAATCCGGAGGAGGATTGCAAATGGCTTGCATCCATCGTCCATGAGGGAGGGCGCAAAAAAACCCGCCTGAGGTCCGGCGGGTTGGTGGGTCGGTCGGGGGTGAAACCGGTTGCGGGCGCCCGGCTCGGAGTCGGTCCTGGTCAGGGTCTTGGCGTTGGAGGTCCCAAGGCACTCCCTGAACCCGCCAGGTCGGTGGGCGGAGGGTTGGGTTGGGTTGGGTTGGCTTGGCCTGAAGGGAGGTTGGCCTGAAGGGGAGCCTTTCCCGAGGGATCTTCTAGGGGATCGCCACGCTCCCGGGGTTCTGAAAACCCGCAGCGCCGGGAAATCCAGTGCCCGGGGTTTGAAGCTCGGGGTTGGAACTTCAGGTCCCGGAGTCGATTGGGCGGCCGCGCCCGGGCCGAAGGGGGTCAACCGCCGCGGCCCGGGCCCCGGCAACCGATTACTTCATGAGCAGCATCTGCCGCGCGCGCTTGATGGCGAGGCTGAGACGGCGCTGGAAGGGAGCGGGCAAGCCCGTGTACTTGCGGGGCAGCACCCGGCCGTTGTCGGTCACGTACTGCTTGAGCAGCGCGACATTCTTGTAGTCGATGGCGTCGATCGTGAACTCCACCTTGGGCTTCGGACGCGGGGTCCGGGCGGTCGTCGAACGGCGCTTCTTCTTCTCCTCGAGCTTGGTCTTGCGGGGCATGGTTACTTGATTTCGCGGTGCAGGGTATGGCGGCGGAGGAAGGGATTGAACTTCTTCTTCTCGACCTTGTCGGTCTGCAGCTTCTTGTTGCGGGTCGTCTGGTAGCGGGAGACGGGTTTGCCCTCCTTCTTCGCTTCCGTACATTCGATGGTTACAATCTCACGCGGCATAAATGGGTTCTCCCGGGATCAGTTCTCTTTTTCCTTGGCGGGTTTCTCCTCGACCTCGGTGTCGTCGTCCTCGACGTCCACCGAGGCACCCGCCTCGACGGAGCCCAGCGAACCGAGCCGGTTGCGCTGGCGCAGCACGCCCTCCTTCTCGAGCTGGGTCTGGGACTCCACCGTGAAGCGGGTCCACGGGATGGCCTCCAGCCGGGCCTTGGGGATGACCTTGCCGGTCAGTTCACACACCCCGTAGGTCCCCTTCTCGATGCGTTTGAGGGCTTCCTCGATCTCGTACACCGCATCCTGGTCGGACGACAGGAGGCTTAGCGCGAAATCGCGGTCGAAATTGTCGGTCCCCGAATCGCCCATGTGGAGGCTGTAGCTCTCCATCTCGGCCTGGGACTCCTTGGCCAGCCCGCTCATCTGGCCACGCAGGCGTTCGTGCAGGTTGATGAGGTTCTGGTAGAACTTCTGCCACTCGGGCTTGACGCGGGAGATGGGCATCCAGCTCTGGGATCCCGGGGAGACCTTGCCACCGGCCTTGGCCAGGGGCCGACCTAGGATTGCGGCTGCGCTGGCCGCGCCCACCTTGTGGTGGACGACCTTCTTGCCCGAGGCGGGTGCCTGTTTCTTGGCCATGGCGTTTGTCTCCGAGATTGCAAGCCGGAGGCCTCCGAGGAGCGCGTGAGCGGATCGCCAGGGACGAACCGAACCGCCGGGAGCCTGCTTCCCCGATGATTTTTTGATCGAGGGCCGTGGAAACTAGCAATGGATGGTCGGAACGCCATCAAAATCTTCTTGTCGGCGAGGGGTGATCTCGCGCGCCTGCCCCGGCCGGGTCACGGGTGCCCGGTCGGTTCCGGCCCGAAGAGGCTTGGCCGGCGGGCGGCCTTGGCCGCATGGTGGAGCGACCATGTCCGAGCCGACGCCCAAGCCCGTCACCGCGTCCACGCGCCTGGCCGCGGTCTGGGGTTCTCCCATCCGGCACTCGGCCTCGCCGGCGATGCACAACGCTGGCTTCGCCGCCCTCGGACTCGACTGGCGGTATGTCGCCTTCGAGGTGGCCCCGGAGCGGCTGGCGGTTGCGCTCGAGGGGGCCCGGGCGATGGGCTTCTGCGGGGTCAACCTCACCGTGCCCCACAAGGTGCTCGCCCTTGGCCTCATGGACGTGCTCGACGCCTCGGCGGAGGCCTGGGGAGCGGTCAACACGGTGGTCTTCGAGGCCGAGAACGCGGAGGGGGTATGGACCCCGGTCGGTCAGCTTCGATCGGTCACCGGTCCGGTCCGCCTGTGCGGCCACAACACCGACGCCGACGCCATCGTCCGCGCCCTGCGCGACGACCTGCTCATCGAGCCGCGCGGCGCCCGGGTGCTGTTGCTCGGGGCCGGCGGTGCCGGCAAGGCGGCAGCCCTCCGGCTGGCCGACGAGGGCGTCGAGACCCTCTGGCTGCAGAACCGCACCGCTTCCAAGGCCGCCGGCCTGGCCGCCGAGATCGCCGAGCGGTTCCCGGCGGTGGATGTCCGGGTGGGATTGCCCGACACCGACGTGGAGATCGTCCTCAATGCCACCTCGTCCGGCCTTAAGCCGGAGGATCCGCTCCCGCTCGACGTGGCCTCCTACCCGCTGGCCCGGGCGGACGGCGTCTACGACATGATCTACCGGCCGGCCGAGACCCCGCTGCTCCGGGCGGCCCGGGAGGCCGGTTGCCGCACGGCCAATGGCCTGGGCATGTTGCTGTACCAGGGGGCGGCGGCCTTCGAGCTCTGGACCGGCCGCCTGGCCCCGGTCGAGGTGATGCGGGCGGCGCTGGTGCGGGAGGTGCAGGGCTCCCCGGGGGAGGCGCGATGAGCTGGGACGACGAACTCTACCGCCACCACGGGCCGCTGGGATTGCCGTTCCATTTCTGGACGCTCTTCATCGGGATCTTCGGGGCGATGACGGGCAGCTTCCTCAATGTCGTCATCCACCGGATGCCCCGGGGCGAGAGCATCGTGCGGCCTCCGTCGCATTGCCCCTCCTGCGGCCACCGCATCCCCATGTGGCAGAATCTCCCCGTCGTCTCCTGGCTGCTGCTGCGGGGCCGGTGCGCCTCCTGCGGCGGACGCATCTCCGCGAGGTACCTGGGCGTGGAGTTGCTCACCGGGCTGCTTTTCGTGGCCGCGTGGCTCCGCCATGGCGAGACCGCCCCCGGTGCGGCCGCTGCCGCCTGCGTGCTGCTGGCGGGATTCGTGGCGGCCACCTTCATCGACTTCGAGCACTTCATCATTCCCGACGAGATCACCCTGGGAGGCATCGGCGCCGGGGTGCTGCTCTCGCTGGTGGCGCCGGAGCTGCACGCCGAGCAGACCCTCCTGGGCTCGCTGCGCAGCAGTGCCCTGGGCATCGGGGTCGGCGGCGGGGTCGTCTACCTGGTGCTGCGCCTGGGCAAGCTGCTCTTCGGGCGCGAGCGGGTGGCCGTGCCGCCCGGCAGCCGGGTGGTCTTCCATGACACCGGCATCGTCCTGCCCGACCGCGAGATCCCGTTCGAGGAGGTCTTCTACCGCGAGTCCGACACGGTGGTGCTCGAGGGGCGTCGGCTGGAGCTGGCCGACCGCTGCTATCCTGCGGGCGAGGTGCGCCTCTCGCCCAAGTCGTTGCACATCGGCGACGAGGTGCTGGAGCCGGAGTCCGAGCCCTACCTGGCGGCCGACGCCGAATCGCTGACCTTGCCCCGCGAGGCCATGGGCCTGGGCGATGTGAAGTTCATGGCCGCCATCGGGGCCTTCCTGGGATGGAAGGCCACCCTCTTCAGCCTGATGTTCAGCTCGGTGCTGGGCGCGGTGGTCGGTCTGGGCCTCATCGCCCTGGGGCGACAGCACTGGTCGGGCCGGATGCCCTACGGGCCCTACATCGCCCTGGCCGCGACCGGCTGGGTCTTCGGTGGATCGGCCCTCTGGGAGCGTTTGTTCGGCGTCCGGTGAGGGTGCCCAGGAGCCGTTGGCCCTTCCGAGGCCTCTTCGGCCTCATCGCCCCTCCATCCGCCCCATCGGCCCTCTACCGACGGAACGAGGCCGCGAAGTCGGAGGCGTCTCCGGCCATCGTGCGCTTCACGAAGCGGGACCCGGCGATGAGTTCCTGGAGTTTCCGGGCGTAGGCCTCGGCGTCGAGCGGCAGGGGCACGGTCTGGCCGATCAATCCGGAGTAGAGCATGCCATTGGCCAGCTCGACCGAGGCCAGGCCGTCACGGCCCGGCGCGATCAGGGTTTTCCCCTCGAGGATGGCCTCGGTGAAGTTGGTCATGAGCTGCGCGTGCGGTTGCTCGGCATTGTCGAAGGGGATCTCTACGTTCCACGCCTCGGGCTTGGCGAAGCCCGACTTCGAGGAGCGGCTGAACTCGGTCATGTCGGCGAGGTTGCGGATGAAGCGCAGCTTGCCGTCCTCCAGCACGGCCCGGCCCCGGGCGCCGGTCAGTTCGAGGCGGTTGGTGCCAGGGGCCTCGCCGGTGCTGGCCACGAAGACGCCCGTGGCCCCGGAGGCGTATTCCAGGTAGGCCGTGACGTTGTCCTCGACCTCAATGTCATGATCGCGACCCAGCGTGACGTGGGCCCGGACCGAGGATGGCATGCCCAGCAGCCAGGCGAGGATGTCGAGGTTGTGCAGGCATTGGTTGAGCAGCACGCCGCCGCCTTCGCCCGCCCAGGTCGCCCGCCAGCCGCCGCTGGCATAGTAGGCGTCGGTGCGGAACCAGTCGGTGTTGATCCAGTTCACGCGGACGATCCGGCCCAACTCGCCCGAATCGATCAGGTGGCGGAGCTTCTGGTAGCGAGGTTCCACCCGCAGCTGGAACATGCCGCCGAAGACCGCCTTCGGGTTCCGATCGTGGGCGGCGATGAGCTTCAGGGCGTCGGCCTTGTGGGCCGAGATGGGCTTCTCGACCATCAGGTGCACGCCGGCCTCGAGGGCGGCGATGCCCAGGTCGGTGTGCTGGTAGTGCGGCGTCGCCACCAGCACGGCATCCACCGTGCCCGAGGCGATGAGCGCGCGGGCGTCGGTCCACGCCACCAGCGGACGGTAGGCCTCCATCTTCGCCGGCGTCGTGGAGCACACGGCCACCAGTTCGCAGCGCGGCACCTTGCCGGCCTGCAGGTAGGAGGCGTGGTGGCGGCCGATGTTGCCGAGGCCGATCAGGCCGAGACGGACGGTCTTCATGGAAGGTGGGGGATCGGGGACGTCGGGCTCAGTTGTTCTCGGGCAGGCCCTCGACATGGCCGATGTTGTGCACCGGACGGAAGATCTCCTGAACCTCCTGCAGCAGGCCGGTGTCGATGGGCTCGGCGATCCAGCGCGCCCAGTTGCGGATGTTCTCCGGGTTGGCGCTGCCGGCGATGGTCGTGGCGATGTCGGGATGCGAGCAGGAGAACTGCAGGGCCAGCTTGGCGATGTCGGTGCCCCGTTGGGCGCAGAGCGCGGCGGCGGCCCGGGCGGCGGCCTTGACCGGCTCGGGCTCCTTGAGCCAAGTTGGCAGAGGGGCGTTGGTCAGCAGGCGCGCGCTGAAGGGGCCGGCGTTCATCGCACCGATCCCCCGGGTCTTGAGGTAGGGCACGGTCTCCTCAGCGAAGCGGGTGTTTTGGAGCGTGTACTGGTTGTAGCTCAGCACGCAGTCCACCGGGGCCTGGTCGGCGATGAAGCGGAAGATCTTCTGCGGATAGCCGCTGAAGCCCACCAAGCGCACCTTGCCCGCGGCCACGGCCTGGCGGAGGGCGGGCAGCGTCTGGTCGACGATCTGCTGCATGGGCACGAACTCGATGTCGTGGCAGAGCAGGATGTCGAGGTGGTCGGTGCCGAGACGATGCA
>VHCX01000001.1 GCA_016871615.1 Verrucomicrobiota bacterium | reverse complement strand
CTCGGTGTACTCGGTCGGGGGCATCGTGCCCCCCTCGCCGGGTTACCAGGGCGGCGTCTTCGGCCCGGTCCCGGGCGGCCCGGCCGCCCCGGTCATCGATTTCGCGCCCCTGCGCAGCTCGTCGGTCCAGGTCGCCGGGGTGAACGCGCTCGACGCCGCCATCTCCAGCGACCTGCACACGGTGAAGTTCGGCCCGTGGGTCGAGCTGCCGCTCACCGATCGGCTGACCCTCGGGCTGGGGGCCGGCTACTGCGCGGTGTACGCCCAGGCCGATCTGCAGTTCACCGAGTCGACCACGTTCGCGGGCAATCCGGCGGAGTTCGCGGCGGCCACCGAGAGCCTGGCGGTCCGGGCGACGCGCGAGGACTGGCGGCAGGGGTTCTACGCCCGGGCGCTGGTGGACTTCGCGATCACGCCCCGGTGGTCCGTGTTCGGCGGCGGCGACATCCAGAGCAACAGCGACCTGAATTTCTCGGCCCAAGGCCGCGGGGCCAGCGTGCAGCTCGGGTCGGTGTTCGGCGCGGTCGCCGGCGTCCAGTTCAAGTTCTGAGGCGCTGGGCGCGCCGGGAGGGGCAGCCCGTTTCGGCGAAGCCCTCCCCCCGCTCAGGAGAAGAGGTCGAGCTGCGGGGGCGGCGGCAGCAGCTCCTGCAGGGCCTCGCGTTCGAGGCGGCGGGTCCGACGGCCCGGTCCGCGGCCCGCGGACACCGTGCGGTCGCCCGAGTCCGTCGCGGTGGTGCCGCCATCGGGCTCGACCACGCGCTGCAGGTTCAACTCGGCCTCCTCCAGCACCCGCAGGATGCCCTTGGCGCGGTCGATGACCGGCTGCGGCACACCGGCCAGACGGGCGACCTGGATGCCGTAGCTCTTGTCGGCCGGCCCCGGCTGGATCTTGTGCAGGAAGAGGATCCGGTCGTTCCACTCGCGAACGGCCACGTTGTGGTTGCGCACCCGCGCCAGTCGGCCCGCCGATGCCGGCGGGGCCGGGGCCTGTCCGGGGGCCGTGCCCTCGGCCGAAGTGTCGTTCCGGGGGGCGGCCAGCTCCGTCAGCTCGTGGTAGTGGGTGGCGAAGAGCGTCTTGGCCCCGACCTGGTGGTGCAGGTGCTCGACGATGCTCCAGGCGAGGCTCAAGCCGTCGAAGGTGCTGGTCCCCCGGCCGATCTCGTCGAGGATCACCAGGCTGCGCCGGGTGGCGTTGTTGAGGATGTTGGCCGTCTCGCTCATCTCGACCATGAAGGTGCTCTGGCCGCGGGCGAGGTCGTCGCTGGCGCCGATGCGGGTGAAGACGCGGTCGCAGAGATCGATCCGCGCCGAGGTCGCCGGCACGCAGGAGCCGGTGTGCGCCAGCACGGCCAACAGGGCCACCTGCCGGATGTAGGTGCTCTTGCCGGCCATGTTGGGCCCGGTGATGAGCGCGATCTGCTCGTGTTCCAGGTCGAGGGCGGTGTCGTTGGGCACGAAGCGCTGGTCGGTCAGGCGCAGTTCCAGCACCGGATGGCGTCCGTCGCGGATGTCGATCCGGCCCTCGTCCCCGATTTCCGGTCGCACCCATCCGCGCACCCGGGCCGACTCGGCGAAGGCCGCGAGCACGTCCAGCTGCCCCAGCGCCGAGGCCGTCTCCTGGATGGACTTGAGGTGGTCGAGCACCTGTTCGCGCAGGCGCAGGAACAGGTCGTACTCCAATTTCGTGGCCCGCTCCTCGGAGCCGAGGATCCTCGACTCCATGGCCTTGAGGTCCTGTGTGATGAAGCGTTCGCCGTTGGCGATGGTCTGCTTGCGCACGTAGTCGCCGGGCACCTTCGCCAGGTGGGCCTTGGTGACCTCGATGTAGTAGCCGAAGACCGAGTTGAACCCAACCTTGAGCGACGGGATGCCCGTCCGGGCGATCTCGTCCTGCTGAAGCTTGGCCAGCCAGTCCTTGCCGCCCCGCGACGCGGCCCGGAGCTCGTCCAGCTCGGCGCTGAAGCCGTCGCGGATCATGCCGCCCTCGCGCACCGCCAGCGGCGGCTCGTCGGCCACCGCCCGCGACAGGAGCTCCACGAGGTCGGGCAGGGACTCCAGGCGGCGGCCGAGGGCCTGCAGCTCCGAGGGCGAGCCGGACCCGTCGATGGCAGCCTCCGGCAACAGACGGCCCTGCGGGGGGGCGGGCGCCGGGCCGGCCGCCTCGGCGACGGCGGCCTGGACCTGGGGCAACTGCTCGAGCGCCAGCCGCAGCGCCAGCAGGTCGCGGGCGTTGCCGCTGCCCAGGCTCAGTCGGCTCAGCGTGCGCTCGAGGTCGCGTACCTCGGTCACCCGGGCCCGGAAGGCGGCCAGGGTGGTCGGGCGGTCGAGCCAGGCCTGCACGGCGTCCTGGCGCCGCCGGATCGGATCCAGGGCGGCCAGCGGCTGCGTGAGCCAGTCGCGCAGGCGGCGCGCCCCCATGGGCGTGACGGTGAGGTGCAGGGCCCCGAACAGCGTGGTGTTCCTCGGGGCGTCGGCGTGGAGCGGTTCCAGGATCTCCAGGTTGCGCAGCGAGATGGCGTCCAGGATGAGGTAGTCGGCCACCTCGTAGAACCCCAGCCGGGTCAGGTGCGACACGTTCCGCCGCAGGTGGGTGCCGAGGTAGTGCAGCACCGCCCCGGCGGCCCCGATGGCGGCGGAACGGCCGCGCAGGCCGAAGCCGTCGAGCGAGGCCACCTGGAAATGCTCGCGCAGCGTGAAGACGGCCGTCTCGGGCTGGAAGACCCAGTCGTCGTGGGGTGAGAGCCGGATGGGGGAATCGGCCAGCAGGCCCGAGAGCGCCTTGCAGGCGGCGGGCAGGATCAGCTCGGCCGGGCGCAGGCGCTCCAGTTCGGCCAGGAGGGCGCGGGAACCCTGCAACTCGGTGAGCCGGAAGTCGCCGGTGGTGAGGTCCACGCAGGCCAGGCCGCAGGTGTCCCCTGCAAGGGTGACCGAGGCGAGGAAGTTGTTGCGCTCGGCCAGGAGCAGGCGGTCGTCGAAGTGGGTTCCGGGCGACAGGATCGAGGTCACCTCGCGCTGCACCAGCTTGCCGGGTCGGGCCTCCTCGGTCTGGTCGCAGATGGCCACCTTGCGCCCGGCCTTGAGCAGCCGGCCGATGTAGTTGGTGGCGGCGTGGTAGGGCAGGCCGCACATGGGCATGCCGTTACGCTGCGTGAGGGTCAGTTGGAGCAGTTGGGACGCATCGACGGCGTCCTCGAAGAACATCTCGTAGAAGTCCCCCAGCCGGAAGAGCAGCAGGGCGTCCTTCGGGAGTTCGCCCCGGATCCGGCGGTATTGCGCCATCATCGGGGTCAGTGTCGCTTCGGCGGCCATCGAGCCGAGGCTAGGAAAACCTCCCCGAAATAAAAAGAAGGCAGGTGGTCGCTGGACGGAACCACCGGCGTCCCGATGAACCGCGCTGGGAGATTGACCATCATCCGCCCCCTTGATTGACATCACAACACAGATGCATCAGCGTATCAAGCCTCAAGTGTCCATGAGAACGACCCTGACCCTGGAAAACGACGTCTACGAAGCCGCCCAGTCGATGGCGCAGGCCTCCGGCAAGCGCCTGGGCGAGGTGGTTTCGCTCCTGATGCGCCGGGGATTGAAGGCCTCCGTCGAGACCGCACCGGCCCGTTCCAGCTTGCCGGTGTTTCAGGTGGCCTCCGGGGACCCCATCATCCCCAGCAACCGCGCGCGGGACCTCCTCTCCGACGAGGCGCCATGAAACCGGCCCTGCTCGACATCAACGTGCTGCTGGCCCTGGCATGGCCCAATCACCAGCACCACGCCCTCGCGCACCGGTGGTTCGCGCGCGAGGCCCGTCACGGATGGGCCACCTGTTCGTTCACCCAGCTGGGTTTCGTCCGGCTGTCCTCCAATCCCGCCTACACGCCTTCGGCCGTTTCGCCTCCTGAGGCGGCCGGGTTGCTGGACCGGTGGGTGCGCCATCCGCGCCATGCCTTCTGGGATTCCGCACCCGCCACCCGAGCCGCCATCTATGCACGAGCCGTGGGGCATCAGCAGGTCAACGACGCTTGGCTCGTCGAGGTGGCACGCCAGTCCGATGGGCGGGTGGTGACCTTCGATCGCCGGATCAGCCTCCATGATGGCGATCGCTCGAGGGTGACGGTGGTCTCGGACTGAAGCCCGGAGCTGCGGTCGTGGTGCTTGGGGGTGGGGCACTTCAGGGCCCATTCGCCCCGGTTGCGCCGATGGGCTATCCTTGGCCAAGCTGTCCTGAGAAACCCGTCCGGAGCATGCCGTCATGAAGACCCTGAGTCACAACCCTTGTCCTGCCCTGATCGCCGCCATCGCCCTGGGTTCGGGGGCGATTCAGGCGCTCGGTGCCGACGATCCGGACCTCGCCTTGGGCGTGCGCAAGACCGAGCCCGTGAGTCCGGCCGCGCAGGCCGGGAGCTTCCGCCTGCCTCCCGGGTTCGAGATCCAGCTGGTGGCCAACGAGCCCGACATCCACAAGCCCATGAACCTCGCCTTCGACGCGACGGGGCGGCTCTGGGTCACCACCAGCATCGAGTACCCCTGGGCCGCGCCCACCAACCGGGTGGGTCGGGATCGGGTGATGATCTTCGAGGACTTCGGCCCGGATGGCCGGGCCCGCAAGGTCACCCAGTTCGCCGGTGGCCTGAACATCCCCATCGGCGTGTACCCCTTCCGCACCGACGACAAGCACTGGAAGGCGATCGTGTGGAGCATCCCGCACATCTGGCTCCTGGAGGACACCGACGGCGATGGCACGGCCGACAAACGGACTCCGTTGTACGGGCCCTTCGACCACACCCGCGACACCCATGGCAACCAGGCCTCCTTCCGCCGGGGTTTCGATGGCTGGCTCTACGCGACCCACGGCTTCAACAACGACTCGCACGTCACGGCCCGCGACGGCAGCCATGTGGATCTGAACTCCGGCAACACCTACCGCATCCGGTTGGACGGCTCGCACATCGAGCACCACACGCATGGACAGGTGAACCCCTTCGGTCTGGCCTGGGACCTGCGCGGCAACCTGTACTCCAGCGACTGCCACAGCGCGCCGCTCTACCAACTGCTCGCCGGGGGCTGGTATCCGAGCTTCGGCAAGCCCCACGACGGACTCGGCTTCGCGCCGGTGATGCTCGAGCACGCCCACGGCAGCACGGCCATCGACGGAGCGGTCTACGTCAACGACGACCTCTGGCCGGCCGAGTACTTGGACACGCTCTTCATCGGCAACGTGATGACCAGCCGATTGAACCGCGACCGGATCACCTTCGAGGGCTCCACGCCCAAGGCCGCCGAGCAGCCGGATTTCCTCACCACCAGCGATCCGTGGTTCCGGCCGGTGGACGCCACCCTCGGTCCCGACGGCGCGCTCTACATCGCCGACTTCTACAACCGCATCATCGGCCACTACGAGGTGCCGCTGACCCATCCCGGCCGTGACCGCGAACGCGGGCGTCTGTGGCGCGTGGTGGCGAAGGGGCCGGACGGCAAGCCCCGCCTGAGGCCGCCGGCGCTGCCCCCCGGTCTCGACGGGCTCGTCGGTGAACTGGGTTCGCCCAGCCTGAGCCGCCGGTTGCTGGCGATGTCCGAGATCCAGGACCGGTTCGGCGCCCGTGCCTTGCCGGCCGTCCGGAAGGCCTCGGTGTCGGCGCGCCGTCAGGCCGCATCGGCGGGTCGGGTCCGGCCCGCATCGGGTGGGGTCGCCACGTCGGCGGTCGCCGATCCATCCGACCGGGCTTCGGCCACCCGCGTCTCCGCCCTGTGGCTGCGACATCGCCTCGAAGACCTCGGGCCCGGGCTGACCGACCGCGACTTCCTCGCCGACCTCGCCGACCCGAACGATCCGCTGGTGCGCGTGCATGCCCTCCGTGTGGTCGCCGAACGCGGTGCGTTGTCCGGCGAGGGCGTCCCGCTGGCCGCCCGGAGGACCGTGGCCTCGGCCACGCTGGCGCAGGTGCGCCGGCAGGTGGCCTCCACCGACGGCCTCGAGGCCCGATGCGCCGCCGAGGCCCTCGGCCAGTGGCCGGACGCGGACAACCTCCGTCCGATCCTCGACGCGCTGGGTCGCGTGCCGGCCGCCGACACCCACCTGCAGTACGTGCTGCGCAAGTCGCTGCGGGACCAGTTGAAGGTGCCGGCCGTGCTCGCCCGGGCCGCCGCGACGCCCGAGGGATCGGGGGCCGACCACCGGGCCTTCGCCGAGGTCATGCCGTCCATCCCCACGCCGGGGGCGGCGGCGTATCTCATCGCGCGACTGGACTCCCTTGGGGAGTCCTCGAACCCCACCTTGGGCGAGGCCCTGCGGCATGCGGCCCGATATGCCCCGGAGTCCGAATGGGACCGGTTGGCCGGGTTCGTCCGCCGCCGGTTCGCCGACCAGCCCGACTTCCAGTTTTCCCTGTTCCGCTCGCTGGACCAGGGACTCCAACAGCGCGGGGCTGCCCCGACGCCGGCCCTGCGGGCCTGGGGCGGTGACCTGGCGGGACGGTTGCTGGCCGGCGGCAACGGCACGGCCTGGGTCCACACGCCGCTCGAGACGCCGACGGACAGCCCGTGGGATTTCCAGGAGCGCCGCCGGTCCGACGGCACGGCGATGCGGGTGCTCTCGAGCCTGCCCCGCGGGGAACAGAAGACCGGCATCCTGTGCTCGCCGGAGTTCGACCTCGGTGGGTGGATCGCCTTCTGGCTCTGCGGCCACGACGGGTATCCGGACCGGCCCGCCAAGCAGGTCAACCGCGTCCGGTTGCGCGATGTGGCCTCGGGCGGGGTGCTCTTCGAGGCGCGTCCCCCGCGCAGCGATGTGCTGGTGCCGGTGGCCTGGGACACCCGGGCGCACGCCGGGCGGCGCGCGGTGCTGGAGATCGTCGATGCGGACACCGGGGACGCCTATGCCTGGCTGGCGCTCGGTGGCCTCGAGGGCGCTCCGGCCCTGCCCGCCACCTCGCCGTCCGGAGGTGCCGCACGGCTGACGGCGGCCGTCGAACTGGCGGCCCGGCTGGGACTTCGGGAACGGGCGCCGGAGGTGGCCTCGATCGTGGAGCGTCCCGGTGATCCGGAACTGCGCTCCGCCGCCGCCAAGGCCCTGATGGCGTTGGATGCCCCGAGGGCCGAGGTTCTCCAGCGGCGGTTGCTCGCCGAGCCCGCGCAACCGATCGCCCTGCGCGAGCGCCTCGGGGTGATGCTCGCCGAGGCCAACACCGTCGCCGGCCGGGCTGCGGTCGCCGCGGCCTTCAGGACCGTGCCGTATCGGGTTCAGACGCAATGGGCCACCGCCCTGACGGCCACCCGCGACGGTGCCGAGACCTTCCTGCAGGCGGTGGAGCAGGGCGCGGCCTCGCCCCGGATCCTCCAACAGGCCGGGGCCCGGGGCCGCCTGCAGCGGGCCGATCCTGACCGGTGGTCCGAGCGGCTCGACCGCCTGACCCGGGGCCTGGCCCCGGCCGACGAGGCGCGCGAGAAGCTCTTGGCCGCCCGGCGCTCCGGCTTCGATGCCGCCAAGGCCGATCCGGTGGCCGGATCCCGCGTGTTCGAGCAGAACTGCCGGGCCTGCCACCAGGTCGGTGGCGCCGGTGGCCTGGTCGGCCCGCAGCTCACCGGCATCGGCAACCGGGGTGTCGAGCGCATGTGCGAAGACATCCTCGACCCGAACCGCAATGTCGACCACGGCTTCCGGCAGACCCGCCTGACGACCCGGGATGGCGAGGAACTGGCCGGGCTCTTCCGCCGCGAGGAGGGCGACCTGCTGGTGCTGGTCGATCCGGCCGGCAAGGAGTTCACGGTGAGGAAATCCGCCGTGACCGAGCGCCAGGAGAGCGAGGTGTCCCTGATGCCCGACAGCTTCGGCGAGACGCTGAGTGCCGGCGACTTCCACCACCTGCTGGCCTACCTGCTCTCGCAGCGGTGAGGAGCCTCGATCGACTCCCCGGGGCCATTGAGACCTCCGGCAGACGCCCTGCCACCCAGGAAGGTCGTGGCGTGGATCTTCCAGGCTGTGTCCCCGTGCGTCCCGCATCGCCCGTGGCGTCCCCGCGGGTGGATTTGTGTCAATAGTGAGGACCGACCCCTTTGACCTTTGAATTCAAGACCATGACTGAAATCCACATCCGACGCGCCGTCCGGGGCGACTGCCCGGGCATCCTGGACATCTACAACGATGCGGTGCTCAAGACCACGGCGACCTACGACTACGAGCCGCGCCCGCTGGAGCACCGCGTGGCCTGGTTCGAGGACCATCAGCGCACGGGCCACGCCATCTTCGTGGCGGAGGCTCCCGACGGGCGGATCGTCGGATGGAGCGCCTTGAACCGCTACCACGACCGGATGGGCTTCCGGTTCACGGCCGAGAATTCGGTTTATGTGGCGGAGGGATCCCGGGGGCAGGGGCTCGGGGCCCGCCTGCTGGAGCCGTTGATCCCGGCCGCGGCGGAGATCGGCCTGCGGGCGATCCTGGCGGCGATCGACGCCGAGAACACGGCGAGCCTGAGGCTCCATGCCCGATTCGGGTTCGAGCAGGTCGGGCTCTTCAAGCGGGTGGGCTTCAAGTTCGACCGCTGGCTGGACGTCGCCTACCTGGAACGGTGGGTTTGAGCCCGAGGGGAACCTCGTCTGGGTTTTGCCGAATGGGGCTCATGACGGTTCGACGGAACTGAACGACACCCGCGCCCTCGTCCGCGATGCCGCCTTTGAGGCAGCCCGTCGCCGTACCGCAGAAGCGGGATGTCACCGCGTTGTGTCCCTCAACCCTTCTCGTCGGGATCGCTTTTTACGGGCCTTCGGTTAGCCTCCCTGCCGATGGGCAAACCGATCCGCATCTCCTACGCGTTCATGGCCGTGCTGCTGGTGCTGGTGGGCGTCCTGCGTCTGGCCACGCCGCTCATCACGGCCCTCTTCGCCTACTTCGCCCTCAACCTGCTGTCGCTCAACCGCAGCCGATGGATCGGGCTCACCCTGTTCCTGCTGCTGCTCGGGGGCTTGGGGGTGGGGTTCTACAGCTTCTTCAAGCATGCCTATGTCGTGCTGCCCCAGATCGCCGAGAAGACCATCCCGGCGGCGGTGGAATACGCCCAGAAGGTCGGCGTCGAGCTGCCCTTCACCGACCTGGCCAGCCTCAAGGTGACGGCCCTCGAGATGGTGCGGTCAAAGCTGGCGAACCTCGGCCAGTACGCCCGCATCGTGGCCGTCGAGACGGTGTCCCTGATCATCGGGCTGGTGGTGGCCATCAGCCTCTTCCTGAGCCTCAAGCTCGATTTCGGGGCCGAACCCGACGCCGGCGACGACAACCTGTACACGGCCGTGGGGCGGGAGATCGCCGAGCGCTTCCGGGGACTCTACGACAGCTTCTCGAAGGTGATGGGGGCCCAGATGCTCATCTCGGTCATCAACACCACCTTCACCTCCGCGTTCCTGATCTGGAATGGCTACCCCTTCGTCACCGTGGTCATCGGGCTGACCTTCCTCTTCGGCATGCTGCCCATCCTGGGCAACCTGCTCAGCAACACGCTCATCGTGGGCATCGGCCTGACCATCAGCCCCAACATGGCGCTGGCGGCCCTGGTGTTCCTGGTGGTGCTGCACAAGGGCGAGTACTTCCTCAACTCCAAGATCATCGGCGACCGCATCCGCAACCCCATGTGGCTCACGCTGCTGGGGTTGGTGATCGGCGAGAAGCTCATGGGGATTCCCGGGATGATCCTCGCGCCGGTCCTCCTGCACTTCGTGAAGGTCGAGGTGTCGCGCAACAAGCTGACGCCTCAGACGCCCCCGGCATTCTGAGAGCCTGCAGGCTCCGGGGGGCGGTCGGGCAATGGGCGGCTCCGACGCCCCACCTTCCGGGGCCCCTTTCGCCGGCAGGGGTTGGCCCTTCAACCCACGATCCGAAGCACGCCGTCGCGATCCCGTCGCACCACACGGGGGTTGCGGTCCTCCTCAAGGCATACCGGCACGTCGCCGGCCAGTTCCGGTTGCGAGAGCAGGCGTCGTCCATTGCGGGCGAGGGCGGCGGCCTCGACGAGGCGGTGCCGATGGGCCCGGTAGACCTCCCGGGCGATCTGGGCCGAGTCGTCGAGGGACCAGGACCCGGTCCCTCCCGGCCGGGTCATCAGTCGGTCCACCAGTGCGCCGGCCCCGAGGGTGTCCTCGAAGGAGGCGTTCTCGAGGGTGCCTGCGCAGACCAGCCAGAGCGGTCCCGGGGCGTCGACCCCGGTGCGGCAGGCCAGATGGGCGGCGAGGGCCGAGAGGTTGCCGAAGGAGGCGATGTGCACGGCCCGGGCCCCGGCACAGGCGTCGAGGGCCCGGGTGCCGTTGGTGGTGGTCATGATGATCCCGCGGCCGGCCACGCGCCCGTGCGTGAACTCCCGGGGGGAGTTGCCGAGGTCGAAGTCCACCCCGCCGGTGCGGTCGGCCCGGATGCGCAGGCCGTCGCGTTCCCCCGCCAGCAGGTCCTGCGGATGCTGCCGCTTCAGGGCCAGCGCCCCGGGGATCTCGCGGGCGGTGCGGATGCCCGTGGCGCCCTGGGCCAGGGCCTCGAGCATGGTCGAGGTGGCCCGCAGGACGTCGAACACCACGCAGGTGACGTCGCCCAACATCGCGCGGTCGACGGCCTCGTATTCGTCCGGGCTGAACAGCACGCGGATCACCGGGGCGACCCCGGGGCCGGATGCCGGCAAGGGCAGGGGTGGTCTCACGGTTGCCCGAAGCAATGCAGGGCCTTGGCGGTCCGCACGAAGAGGCGGCCGTGGGCGAGCGCCACGCTGCCCTTGCACGGGGCCTCGCCCGGGAAGGCGTGGCTTGAGAGCACCTCGAAGGCATCCCCGGCGGAGAGCGCGAAGACCGTGCCTGCCTCGTCGTGCACGTACAGCCTGCCGCCGGCCCCCGAGAGCGATCCCCAGATCGGGCCGCTGCCCGGGATCTTGCCCGACCAGATCGACCGGCCGTCGGCGGGATCCAGCTTGGTGAGGATGCGCTTCTGGCCGTCGAGCACGTAGAGACGGCCATCGAGCACGCAGGGCGTGCTCCAGTCGGTGGGGGCCTCGCGGAAGTCCCAGGCACGGTGGGTCGTGGTCGCGTCGCCCTTGGCCCCGGGCTTGAAGGCCACCACGGGCTGCCCCTTGGGACCCGAGGCGAGGATGTACCCTCCGGCGATCACCGGCGAGGTGACGATGCGGTACCAGTCGTCGCGCTTCTCATAGAGCCGGGCGCGCCAGATCTCGGAGCCGTCCTTCAGGCGGTGGCCGCTGACGTGGTCGCCGCCCACGATGATGAGCTCGGTCCCGTTGGGCCCCTGGAAGGTCACCGGCGTGGCGTAGGACTCGCTGCTCTCCTTGGTCGAATCGGTCGTCCGCAGGGCCTTCCAGACGTCCTTGCCGCTCTTCGCGTCGATGCACAGCAGGAACGAATCCCGCCCAGGCTTGCCGTCGAAGCGGGGGTAGTCGGGAGGCACCTCCTTGCGCTGGAGCACCGGCAGGTAGAGCCGCCCGTCGAGCAGCAGCGGGCTGGCCCCGTAGATCCACATCAGGCCTAAACTGCCGAAGTCCTTGCCAAGGTTGCGCGACCAGAGCGGCTTGCCGTCCAGGTCGAAGGCCGCGAGGTCGCCGGTGCCGAAGAGCGCCCAGACCCGCTTGCCGTCGGTCACGGGCGAGGGTGCGCAGGTGTTGTTGCGGCCGACCTCCTTGTCGCCGACCCCGGCCACGCGACTCCAGAGGACCTTGCCCGACTTCCGGTCGAGGCAGAACAGCACCAGGTTCCTCTGCTCGTCGGGCGAGGTGAGGAAGATGCGGTCTCCGGTCACCACCGGGGTCGATCCGGCCTTGCCGGGCAGGGGGGTGCTCCAGCGCAGCGTCGAGGGCCCGAGGGTGGCGGGCAGCCCGGCCATGCGGGTCGAGCCGTCCTGGTGGGGGCCGCGCCACTGCGGCCAGTCGGCGTCGGAGGCGGCGTGCAGGCCGAGGGCCAGCGCGGAGGCGAGGGCGAGAGCGAGGGGTCGGATCGGGTTCATGGGGCGTTCCTGGGGGGCGGGCCCGAACGGTGGGCCCGTGCTCTCAAAGATGACGGATGTGGCCCTTGTACTTCTTCAACAGACGGTCGTTGTGGTCGTCGCCCTGGGTGTTGCTGCTGATGTAGATCTCGGGTTCCACCCCGCGGCGCACCAGCTGCTCGATGGCATGCACCACGATGAGGTTGATGATGAGGATGCCGGTGATGGTCGAGGGCGGCCCGATGCGGTGCGGGAATCCCTCGATGCCCATGGCCGCGTCGCCATCGACGCCGCAGTTGTCGATCACCAGGTCGGCCACGTCGGCCAGGCGCTTGCCCGAGGGATGGCGCGAGGGCCAGCGGCGCGTCTGGTCCAGGTTGGTGATGGCCACGGTCTTCAGTCCACGGGCCTTGCCCTCCAGCACCATCTCGATCGGCACCGCGTTGCGACCGCCGTTGGAGGCCACCACCAGCAGGTCGCCGGCGGCGACCGGATACTGGTCGAGGATCGCCTTGGCCCGTCCCTGTTCCCGCTCGAGGTAGGTGGCCTCGATCGCATTGAGGTGCATCATCAGGGTCTCCTCGAGGATGGGCACGGCCCGGGCGAGGTGGCCGGCGCGGTAGAAGATCTCCTCGGCCACCATGTGCGAATGCCCGGTGCCGAAGGCGTAGAGGAAGCCGTTGCCGGCGAGCGAATCGGCGAGCCAGTCGCCGGCGGTCGTGATGGCGGGGCGCTGGGTCTGGGCGACGCGGTCGAACTGGTCGCGGGCCACGGAGACGAACTGGTCGTAGGCGGACATCCCCGCTGTTGAACGCCTTTGTCCGGGTCGGGGCAATCCCAAAAATCCCCGGGGCCGGTCTCCGTGCCACGGCGGCCTCCGTCCCGGGGCGCCCGCGCCCGCGGGTTTCGCGGGCCGTCACCCGATCGGTGCATGGCCCGGGTTTGACCCCTGTCGTGATGGACCCATAGTGTCGCCCAAGATGCCGGTCGTAATTGAGACGCAGCCCGGGATCCCAGAGGCGCTCCCCGTTGCCGACTGGGAGCCGGTGATCGCGCCCGCGCGCGAATTCCTCGCGAGGGTGTCGGCGATGCTCGAGGCGCAGGTCGACGAGTTCGACTCGGAGATCGCCGAGTATGCGCGGTACGCGCTCGAGAACCAGGGCAAGCAGTTGAGGCCCACGCTCGTGGCGCTTTCGGGCGGTGCGGTGGGCCCGTTGAACGACGATTCGGTCGCCGTGGCCGTCATCATCGAGATGATCCATCTCGCCACGCTGGTGCACGACGACATCATGGACGAGGCCAGCATGCGTCGTCGTCGGGCCACCCTCGCCGCCAAGTGGGGCAACCAGGTGGCCGTGCTCCTGGGGGACTGCCTCTTCGCCCACGCCCTCAAGCTGTCGGCCGACCTTCCCAGCGCCGAGGTGTCCCGACTGGTGGCCTCGGCCAGCGGCCGGGTGTGTGCCGGCGAGATCCTGCAGAGCCACCGTCGGCGGCGCTGGTCGGTGGACCGGCCCGACTACTTCAAGGTCATCGAGATGAAGACGGGCGAACTCTTCGCCCTGGCCTGCGACCTTGGCGCCCGCCTCTCGGGCGGCACCCCGGCCGAGGTGGCGGCCCTGCGCCGGTACGGGATGTCGCTGGGCACGGCCTATCAGATCTATGACGACTGTCTCGACCTCTACGGAGCCGAGTCCTCGGCCGGCAAGTCCCTCGGCACCGACCTAGCCAGCGGCAAGGTGACCCTGCCGCTCATCGTGGGCCTCGACCACGCCACGCCCGACGAACGCCAGCGGCTCATCGGCTGGCTTGAGGACTGGACCTCGGAGTTTTTCCCCCACGTGCGGGACCTGCTCGAGCGCCATCGGGCCCTCGAACGTTCCCGCGAGGTGATCGCAGGATTTTTGAACGACGCCGACCGTGCGCTGTCCCAGTTGAAGCCGGGCCCGCAGGTCAAGGCCTTGTCGGCGCTGAACCGTTTTCTGGCGCGACAAACCGACTTGCTTGCCGGCTCCTGAGCCGTGAGCGTCGCCGCATTGATGGATCCGATCGTCGAGTCGACGGTGTCGGCCCGAACCCTGTCATCGCGCCTGTCGTCGGGTGCCGACGCGGTGTCGGAGGTGTCCCATTGGGTGCGGCTCGCCCAGGCGGGCGACCTGGCCGCCTACGACCGGTTGGTGGCCCAGTTCCGGGAGCGCATCTACGGGTTGTGCTACCACATGACCTCCCACCACGAGGATGCCAACGACCTCGCGCAGGAGACCTTCGTGAAGGCCTGGCAGGCCTTGAGGAATTTCAAGGGAGACTCCGGCTTCTATACGTGGATCTACCGGATCGCCGTCAACACCTGCCTGAATCACCTCAAGCTGCGGCGCAACCGGACCCCGTACCTGAGCCTGGACGACCTGGACCTGCAGCCGGAGTCCGATCCGGACCTGGTGGCCCTGGTGTCCGACAAGACGCCCAGGCGGGACGCCAGCCTCGCCGAGCTGCAACGGCGGCTGAACGAGGCCATGCTCAAGCTGTCCGAGGACCATCGCACCGTGGTCACGCTGCACGACATCCAGGGGTTGCCCCACGACGAGATCGCCAAGATCCTCGGGATCAACCCTGGGACGGTGCGCTCCAGGCTCTTTTATGCCCACCAGCAGCTCCAGGGTTGGCTGTCCGACTGGATGAAATGAGGCCGCCCGGAAGACTCCCCCCTCTGCGATTTCCAACGAACGAAAGGCCATGAACGAGCAAGAATCCAACGAGAGACTCCGCCAGTTGCTGCGCCTGAAGCGGCTGGAGACGCCGCCTCCGGGTTATTTCAACCGATTCCAAGACGGCGTGTTCGACCGGATCCGGGCCGTCGAGGCCGAACGGTCCCGTTCGCCGTGGCGTCGATGGCTCTTCGGCCATCGGAACCTCGGCGGAGCGGCCCCGTGGCTTTCGCTGGTCAACGCAGGCTCGGTGGTCGGCGTGCTCGGGGTCGCCGTGGCCGGATGGTTTTGGATCGGTGGGTCGACCGGCGAAGAATCCCTGGCTCCTGCGTCCGTCGCCGCCGCTGCGGCTGCCTCCGGGGGCACGGGGCCATCCACGGTGTCGCGGGTCGAGATGCAGGCCCCTCCGGCGGTCTCCCTGGGGCCCGAGGTGGCCGGGTTGGGCCTGTGGAAGACGGCGGGGCCTGCGGTGGTCCCCTCGGTGGCTCCCTGGTCCGCCCAGGCCAAGGCCTCCCGGGCAATCCCGGAGTTTGCCTCGACCAATCCGCTTCCCGAGGGGCTGTTCCGCCTGCCCGGCAGTTCCGGGTCGGAGGCCTATCGGGTGCGCTTCACCGGACCGGCAAACTGACTCGTAGGGAGCCACGCAGGACGCCGTTCCCATGGTGAAACGGCGGGTCGGGACAGCGGGTCTGGACTGCGGAGACACGTCGTGGACCCGGACTGCATGGCGTGACTGCGGCTCGGAATCCCGCCCCGGGATTCCAGGACCGAATTCAAGGACCGGATTCAGGGACCAGATTCAGGGACCGGATTTAGCGACGACCATGGGGCCTGAATGGGAAATCTGCCTCCCCTCCGTCGCTTGTCGGCACGGACATTTCCCGACGCGGGTTGGAATCGACCCGACCCCGGTCGGAATTGATAAACCGGCCTCGGAGCCGGCGTTTAGCTCGTACGGACGAAGAACACGGTGAACTTCCGCTCACCGCTCCCGATGGTCCAGGTCAGCCGGCCCGTCTCGTTCACGCTGGCATCGAGCGACGCCTTCATGCCCTGGGCGTCCACACCCAACAGGTAGCGTCCATCGGCTCTGGTCCAGGTGCCGTCGAAGGACTTGAGGTTCTGGATGAACTCCAAGCCCGGCGGCAACTTGGCGGCCTTGGGCGCCACCGGCGGGGCGGACTGGGGGGTTGGCGTTGCGGTCGGGGGGCGCATGCCGTAGCGCGCCATCATCGCGTTCTGGGCCGACATGGCACCACCACCGCCGCCAGCACCCCCGTAGGCACCACCACCGCCACCGGCCTCGGCTCCCTCGGTGGGTGCCGGGGCAGGCGCCGCGGGCGGGGTGATCTTGATCGAGAAACGCCCGTCGGTGTAGGCCACCAGCGTCGCCCCGGAGAGCACCGGCCCCAGCGCCGCGCGGACTGCCCGCATGTCGGCCGGGCCCAGGTTCAGGCGGTCCCGCTTGAGCTGGGTGAAGACCGTGCCCGGGTCCATGCGCCAGCGACCGAGGATTTTCTCGTCCTCGTACCGGGGCGACACGCCCGTCTCGAGGTACTTGCGGAAGTCCTTCAGGTCGACCTTGGAGAAGGTCTCCCTCAGGGTGGGGCTGTCGATCACGGCCTGGGCCTTCGGGTGGTTGATCACGGCCGCGAGGGCGGGCTTGCCCTGGATCAGCTTCAGGAACTCGGCATCGGAGCCGATCTCGGTGAACTCGGCCTGAGCGCCCAGCGCGAGGAAGGGGGGATAGTTCTCCGCGCGGCCCTGGACGAGCGGATTCGCGTGGAGGATGCCGAGGATGTCCGAAACCTCGTAGTACTTGGGCGGCTGGTTGTCCATCGCGGCGAAGGTCCGCGACCATCCGGTGGATTCCATCTCGGTCCGGAGTTGGGCGATGTGGCGGATGGCGGTGGCCTCGCCGGTGTCGCTGGTCACCTGCGTGATCAGGTAGCCCTGCCGGTACACGTAGTTGCCCACGCTGAAGAACACGCAGATGCCGGCGATGAGGCCCACGAAGAGCCCGAGGGCGTGGTTGGTGCGCTCAAAGGCGGCCCGGGTGGGCTCGTCGGAGCGGTACTTGAAATGCAGGTCCACCGGCCGGTGCGCCGCCACGCCGAGCCCCAAGAAGACCAGGGTGAGCAGGCTGAAGACGATGACGCCGGGAAGGACTGCCAGGTCGACGACGTCCTTGACCCCCATCATCGCCAAGCCGGCCCCGACGGGTCCAGCCAGCACGCCTGTGAGCGCCAGTCCGAGGATGGCTCCGATGAACCCGATGCCCCAACGAATGGCCCCGGCCTGGTGGCCCAACAGGCCAAACCCGCCGACCAAGACGACCGCGACGACCCAGATAAGCATGGCCAAAGGCTAGAAAGTCCCGTGCCAAGGCGCACGCGGAAAATCGGCTTTCGGAGGGACTTGCGGTCCGGGCCGATGGTTTCCATGGTCTGCCCCCCATGAGTCTGCTGCCCTTCGGAAACCTGCCCCCCCACCGCGCCCGGCGTTTCGTTCCCGAGGGCCTCCCGTTGGGCGACTGGGAGGCCGTAGCGCCGCTCTTCGACCGGTTGGATGCCCGGGCCTCCGGGTGCGACACGGTGGAGTTGCTCGAGCGGTGGTTGATCGATGCCGGCGAACTCTCCTCCGCCCTCGACGAGGAACGCGCCCGCCGCTACATCGCCAAGACCTGCCACACCGACGACGCCGAGGCCGAGAAGGCCTACCTGCAGTTCGTCGAGGTGATCGATCCGGCCCTCAAGCCCCGCCAATTCTCCCTGGCCGAGCGGTTCCTGAAGCACCCGCTGAGGTCGCGCTTGCCCAAGGCCCGGTATGAGGTCTTCGACCGGGCCACGGCCCTCCAGGTCGAGTTGTACCGCCCGGAGAACATTCCCCTCGAGACCGAGGAGGCCAAGGTCGGCAACGAGTACAACAAGCTCAGCGGCAGCCTGACCGTCCCGTTCCGGGGCGAGGAGAGGACCCTCGTGGCCATGGGGCGCTACCAGGAGGAGCCCGACCGGGCGTTGCGGGAGGAGGCCTGGCGCCTGGTCGCCGCCCGCCGCGTGCGCGAGGCCGACCGCTTCGACGGGTTCCTCGACGAGTTGATCCGGATCCGCGACCGGATCGCCCGCAATGCCGGCTTCCCCGACTACGTGGCCTACGCCTACCGCATGCGCGGCCGCTTCGACTACGGGCCCGCCGACTGCCTGCGGTTCCATGAGGCCATCGAGACGGAGGTGATGCCGGTCTTCCGGCGGCTGCAGGACCAGCGCCGGCGGAAGCTCGTCGTGGATCGCCTTCGCCCCTGGGACACCCAGGTCGATCCGCTCAACCGTCCGCCGCTGCGGCCCTTCGCCGATTCGTCCGGGATGGAGACGGGCGTGCAGACCGTGTTCGACCGCATGGATCCCCGGCTGGCGGCCGGTTTCCGCGACATGCGCGAGAAGCGCCTGCTCGACCTCGACAACCGCAAGGGCAAGGCCCCGGGCGGCTACCAGTACACCCTCAGCGAGGCGCGCCTGCCCTTCATCTTCATGAACTCGGTGGGCCTCCAGCGCGACCTGGAGACCATCCTCCACGAGGCGGGCCACGCCTTCCATGCGCTGGCCTGCCGCGACGAGGACCTGCCGCTGTACCGCGAGGCGCCCATCGAGTTCTGCGAGGTCGCCTCGATGGCCATGGAGCTGCTCGGGGCCGAGCATCTCGACGTGTTCTACCCGCCCGGTGACGTCGTGCGTGCCCGCACCGTGCACCTCGAGGGGGTCATCGGCGTCTTCCCGTGGATCGCCACGGTGGACGCCTTCCAGCACTGGCTCTACAGCCATCCCGGCCATTCGCGTGCCGAGCGCCGGGCGGCGTGGTTGGCCTTGATGGACCGCTTCGGCGGCGACATCGACTGGTCGGGCTGTGAGGACGCCCGGGCCAACCTCTGGCACAAGCAGCTGCATATCTTCCTCTACCCCTTCTACTACGTGGAGTACGGCATCGCCCAGCTCGGGGCCCTGCAGGTCTGGGTCAACGCGCAGCGCGATCCCGCCAAGGCCCTGGCCGACTACCAGTCGGGCCTTGCCCTCGGCGGCAGCCGGCCCCTGCCGGAGTTGTTCGCGCACGCGGGCTGCCGGTTCGACTTCGGGCGCGAGACGGTGCGACCTCTCGTGGCCCGTGTTTCCGAGGCGTTGGACCGCCTGGCCGGCACGCCTGCGGCGGCCTGAGGCCGGGGGGGCTGGACTCCGGGGCCCGGCGTTCCCGGGATCTTCGGCACCGGGCCCCTCGGGCTCAGAGGGCTTCCGCGAGGGCCTCGACCAGGGCCTCGTCCGGCAGCCGGATGGGGTTGCCCTTCATGCTGCTGGAAGCCTGTGCGGCGGTGGCCAGGGCCGGGAAATCCCGGGCGGTCAGGCCGTGGCGCGAGAGCCGCGGGACGTTCCAGCCGGTCACGGACTCCCGGATCCACCGCAGGCCCTCCTCGATCGAGGCCCCGGGATGCCCCGTCAGCCATGCGGCGGCCTGCCGGTAGCGCCCGAGGGCGGGGTGGTCCGCGGCGGATCGGCGCAACGCCTCGACGTTGACCCGCCAGACCGGCGCGAGCAGGGCGGCGCACACCGCGCCATGGGGGGCCTCGCGGAAGCGCCCACCGATGGGTCCGGCCAGCCCGTGCACGGCCCCGAGGCCGGAGTGGGCCAGGGCCAGTCCGCTCAGGTAGGCCCCGAAGGCAAGGTCGGTCCGCGCTCCCAGGTCGTCGCCGCGGGCGATGGCCCGTCCCAGCGATCGGGCCACCCGGGGGATGCCCTCGCGCGCGCAGGCATCGGTCAATCCGTTGGCCCGGCATCCCACCCAGGGCTCGACCAGTTGCGTCAGCGCATCCAGGCCGGTGCAGGCCGTGAGTTCGGGGGGCAGCCCGACGGCCAGTGCCGGGTCGATGACGGCGGCCCGGGCGACCATCCGGGGGCTTCGCAGGCTGACCTTGAGCGCGTGGTCCACCGAGGTGAGCACGGCGTTGCGGGTGGCCTCGGAGCCCGTGCCCGCCGTCGTGGGCAGTGCCAGGAAGGGCAGGGGATCGCGCTCGAGGGGCAACCTCTGGCCGACGATCTCGAGGAAGCGGAACGGATCGCCCGGATGCGTGGCCAGGGCGGCGATGGCCTTGCCGGCGTCGAGGACCGCCCCACCGCCGCAGGCGACCACCGCGTCGACCCCGGCCTCGCAGGCCTGCCGTGCGCCGGTCCCGGCTTCGGTGACCGACGGCTCGCCGACCACCCGGAAGCCGATCGCGGCCACCCCGGACTGCTCGAGCGCGAGCCGGACCGGTTCGGCCCGGCCCGGTTCGCGCCCCGTCACCAGGAGCACCGACCGGCCGAAGGGCGCGGCCAGCCCGCCGATGCGGCCGGCCACCCCGATCCCGAAGACGACCCGTTCCGGTGTCGCGAACTCGAAGCCCGTCGAGAGGGAGGCGCTGGTCGGAGGGCGCATCAGTCCGGCAGGTGGATCGAGGTGTAGCGCACGCTCTGGCGCGCTTCGGCCATCATCGGGGCCACGGTGTCACGCCAGGCGGCGTAGTGGGCGGTGGCCTTGTGCTCGGCCGGGGCCGATTCGGTCCGGTAGGCCTCGACCAGGACGAAGCGGCAGGGATCGTCCTGCTGCTGCACGACGTCGAAGCGTGCCACGCCCGGCTCCCGGAGGGAGGCCTCGGCGTTGGCCCGGGTGGCGGCGATGAACTCGGGGATCGATCCGGGCGTCACGCGGACGAAGACATGGACGACGAGCATGGTGGGGTTCGTGGGGCTGGGAGCGCTTGAAAAGGAGGTTTTGGAACCGGTCCGGGATGCTGGGCCTAGATCGAGAGACGGCGCGACCGGGCCTGCACGGTCCACGGACCGGTGGCGCGGCCGGCCTCGGCCAGCCACACCTCCTGATGCAGGGCGACCGTGGGGCAGACGTGCCAGGGCAGTGCATGCACCGAGTCTCCGACGCGGAAACGGCCGGCGGCGGGCGACTCCACGACGAGGTGTTCCTCGCTGTGGCCGACCGCCACCGCATCGGGCAGGTCGAGGAAGATGGCCCGGGGCTGGGGCATCTCCGAGGCCACGGCCTTGTGTCCGAGGTCGAGGCAGAGCTGGCCGGGGGCCGGGCGGCTCAGCACCCGCGCCATCAGCACGGCCGCCGGTTGGAAGGGCAGGTCGGGCAGCTTGTGCGCATAGCCCGCATCCCACAGCACCGTGGTGCCGGGACTGAGCGAGACGTCGGGACGCGCCGCGTGCAGGGCGAAGGTGGGGGATCCGCCGGCGATCACCCCCACCCTGCGGCCGAACTCGGACTCGAGGCGGCTCCGCAGGTTGGCCACGGGCGCGAAGCCCGCGTCGCAGAGGCGCGTCCGCTCGGCCAGGTCGGTGATCCCGAGATGCCCGTCGTAGGCGTGGAGACCCTCGAGGCGCAGGGCGGATTCGGCGCTCCGGATGGCCGCCAGCAATGGCCCGTGCACCCGGTCCGCCGCGAGGCCGGTCCGGTGCTGGCCGACATCGAGGTCGATCCAGAGGCCCAGGGGTTCGGCGAGCGGAGGGGCGGCGACGGCCGTTCGCAAAGACTCCACGATACCGGGGTCGTCCACGACCGTCGACCATCGGATCTTCGGGAACCGGGCCGCCAGGCGGACGAGGCGATCGAGTTGCGGACCCACCGGCTGGACCGCCAGCAGGATCCTCTTGACGCCCTCGACCCCGGCCACCATCTCGGCCTCGGCGATAGTGGCGCACTTGAAGCGCACGATGCCCAGGGCCACCTGCCAGGCGATGAGCTCGGGCAGCTTGTGGGTCTTGACGTGGGGCCACAACCGCGCGGCATCGCCGGCGATGGCCACCATTTGCCGCAGGTTGGCCTCGATGCGGTCCCGGTGCAGGACAAGGGCGGGCGACGGGATCTCGGCCTCGTTCTCGAGTCGGTACCAGGGCGTCGAGGTCATGGACGGTTGGGGGCTGCGTGGCCTTGGACGGTCGAGGTTTCGACCCAAGGAAATCCGACTCAATAGAGCTCGAAGATCACCTCGATTTCGACCGCGATGTTGCCGGGCAGGGGGCCCATGCCGACCGCGCTGCGGGCGCCGATGCCGTTCTCCGGCCCCCAGATCTCGGCGAAGAGTTCGCTGCAACCGTTGATGACCTTCGGGTGGTCGTAGAAATCGGCGGCCGTGTTCACCATGCCCAGGGTCTTCACCACGCGCTTGACCTTGTCGAGCGATCCCAGTTGGGAGCGCAGCGTCGCCAGGATGGCCAGACCCACCTGGCGGGCCGCGACCTTGCCGGCCTCCAGGTCGAGGTCTTTGCCCACGACACCCGTGATCAGGGAGCCATCGGTGCGGACCGGGCCGTGGCCCGAGACGTAGGCGGCATTGCCGAAGATCACCAGCGGCTTGTAGACCGCCACGGGCTTCGGGGCAGGGGGCAGGACGAGGGAAAGGGCTGCAAGTTGGGATTCGGCGCTCATGGTGTTCAAAGACGCCGACGATCGACTCTCCGGGGGAAACGCTCAATTCCGAACTCGCGGCCCTTCTCGTCGTCTCGTCGAGAATCGACCCGGCGTCGCTTGACCTGCCACGGCACTGCGCTCCGACGTGGTCGGGGCGAGGTTGCGGGTCGGAACGCCTCAGCGGCCCTTCTTGGTCCCCTGATGGGCGGAAGCCCTCTCCACGAAGGTGCCTGAGCGCCACTCCTGGTCGGTGGTGGCCGCGACCAGTTTCCAGCCGGCCGTCTCGACCGCATTTCGAACGAGGCCGAACTGCGTCTCCAGGATGCCGGCCAACACCAGCGAGCCCCCGGGGGCCACGCGGGCCATTAGGCGATCGCGCTCGGCGATGAGCAGGTCGCAGATCAGGTTGGCGCAGACCACCGAGTAGCGTTGCCTGGACTTCCTGGGGACCCGGGTGATGTCGTCCTGGGTCACGGTCAACACCTTGGCGACGCCATTGAGGCCGGCGTTCTCATTGGAGACCCGCACGCAATCGGGATCGAAGTCGAACGCGGCGACCGGTTGGTAGCCCAGCTTCACGGCCGCGATGGCCAGGATGCCGGAGCCGGTGCCGACATCGAGCATGGATTGCGACGCGTTCTCCGGATCGCGCAGGGCCACGAGTTGCTCGAGGCAGAAGCGCGTCGTGGCATGTTGTCCGGTGCCGAAACTCAGCCCCGGATCGAGGATCACCAGGGCCTGTCCCTTCCTGGGGTTGCGGCGGCTCCAGGTGGGTTTGACCAGCAGGCGTGGCCCCAGGTCCAGCGGCTTGAAGTGCCGCTTCCACGATTCGGACCAGTCCCGGGCAAGCACCTTCTTGACCTGGATCCGACCGGGTCCGATGTCGATGCCGTCTGCCGCCAAGGCCTGGAGCCCCTCGCGCAGGCGGCGCTTGATGCCAGCCACATCGCGGGTCTCGACCTCGCCATACACGCTCACCGTGGACAGGCGGGCCACCGCGTCGGCGTACGACGATGGGGTCTGGCCCTGCTCGAGTTCCAGGAGGACGCCGACCGCGTCTTCCGCCGACAGGGAAGTGGTGATGGAGATGGACCGGAGGACCTTGCTCATGCGTCGCGCCAGGGGGTGAAGTTGAGGAGTTGGATCTCGGTGCGGGGGCGTCCGGCCTTGATCTCGCCGATGTCGAGCCAGGTGGCCGAGGCGTAGTCGACCTCGAAGTGCTCGAATTTTCGCAGCGGCAGGTCCAGCAGGATGGCCAGGGCCATGCGGATGACGCCACCGTGGGCGTACAACGCCACCCGTTGGCCGGCCGACGAGCGGAGGATGCGTTCCAGCGCCTGCGCCACCCGTTCGTGGAATCGCCCGAGCGTCTCGCCCTCGGGGATCGCGTCGGTCTCAAGGTGCTGCAGCCAGTCGAAGGCGCTCATGCCGAAGCGGGTCTCGACCTCGTCCCAGCCGCAGCCGGTCCAGGCGCCGAAGTCCACCTCGCGCAAGCCGTCGAGGATCACCGGGGTGCCCTCGAATTGCGTGCGGAACGGCTCGAGGGTGAGCTGGACCCGCTGCATCGGGCTGGCGTAGACGGCGTCGAAGCGGTGGCGGGACAGCCACCGGGCCAGGGCCTGGGCCTGGGTGTGGCCCCGGGCCGAGAGGGCCATGTCGATCGTGCCGCCGAACCTGCGGTGGTAGAGGTCTTCGACCTCCGCGTGCCGGCACAGGAAGAGCCGGGTCATGGCGTGGTGCCCAGGGCCTGCCGCTGCGCCTCGATCAAGCGCTCGATGCCCTTGCGCCCGAGGGCCAGCAGGGCCGCCAGTTCGGTGTCGGAAAAGGTCGCCTCCTCGCCCGCGGCTTGGAGTTCGATGAACTGGCCGCGGTCGTTCATCACCAGGTTCATGTCGACCGAGGCGTCCTTGTCCTCGAGGTAGTTCAGGTCGAGCAGCGGCACGCCCCCGAAGACCCCCATGCTGACCGCGGCCACCGCGCCCGTGACGGGGCTCCCGGCCAGGGCCCCCGAGGCCTGGAGCTTCGCGATGGCCAGGCTCACCGCCACGAACGCACCGGTGATCGAGGCCGTGCGGGTGCCGCCGTCGGCCTGAAGCACGTCGCAGTCGATGCACAGAGTGCGCGGGCCCAACCGCTCGAGGTCCACGACCGCCCGCAAGGAACGGCCGATCAGGCGCTGGATCTCCTGGGAGCGTCCGTCGAGCTTGAGCTTGGTGATGTCCCGGGCCTTCCGGTCGAGGGTCGAGTAGGGGAGCATCGAATACTCCGCCGTCAGCCAGCCGCCGGGGACCTTCTGCTCCTTCATCCAGCGGGGCACGCTCTCCTCGACGGTGGCCGCGCAGATGACCCGCGTGTTGCCCCACTCGACCAGGGTCGAGCCGGCGGCATGGGGGGCGATGTGGTTCTGGAAGCGGATCGGGCGGATCTCGTCGCAGCGTCTCCCGTCGGTTCGAACGAAGTTAGTCATCTCGAGCGGCAGAGGCTGGGTGATCCGTCCCAAAATGCAACCGGTGCCTGCGGTTGACCGGGAGACGGGCGGATCGAACCCGGATTTTCGTCTTTACCTCCGGCCCCCCGGTTCCGCAAAACCATCGGGTCCATGGAAGACTTGGGATTCCCCGACCGGCATCACCTCGCCGCCGCCGAGGGATGGCTGGGCCTCGGGGATGCGGGGGAGGCCGGGCGGGAGATGGACCGGCTGAGCCCGGCCGGCAGCGCCCACCCGGAGGCGCTGGAGGTGGCGTGGAGGCTCCATTCGGCCCGGGGCGCCTGGAAGAAGGCCCTCAGGGCCTCCCGCCAATTGGTCGAGGCGGCCCCGGAGCGCGCCTCGGGCTGGATCCACCAGAGCTACAGCCTCCACGAGCTTCGCCGGACCGAGGAGGCGTTCGAGACCCTGCGCGCCGTCGTCCTGAAGTTCCCCGAAGAGAGTGTCATCCCCTACAACCTGGCCTGCTATGCCTGCCAATTGGGCGAATTGGATGCCGCCAGGAGGTGGCTGGACGAGGCCGTCCGGGTCGGCGGGCGCACCATGATCCGACGGATGGCCCTCGAGGACCCGGATCTCTTGCCGCTCAAGGGGTTCATCCAAGGGTTGTGATGGGGCCTCCACCGAATGGAAACGCCCGGAGGATTCTGGGGAGCGGGTTCCGGGGCCTTGCCGATGTCCGCATGGGCCGCTTCTGAATAACTTACGGCCAGAATCGTCGGAAATGATAGCTTGTGAAAAATTTCACGAACTCGCTTGACCCCGCGATGCCCCCGATTAGCGTGCCGAAGCAGTCTGGGTCTGACTTGATGGTCTGACTTGGAATCCGAAAAAGAACATTGATATGAACCACTCCCTGAAGTTCGCTGCCTCGGTGGCAGCCCTTGCCGCCTCCAGCGCCCTGGCCGCCGAGATATCTGGCAAGATCCAGCTCAACGGCGAGGCCCCCCCGGCCAAGGAAATCACCCCGATCAAGGGTGACAAGTTCTGCGGGGCCCTGCACACGAAGCCGGTGATGACCCGCACCTACGTGGTCGGGGCCGACAAGGGCCTGGCCAACGTGGCGGTCTACATCAAGGCTGGCCTCCCGGCGGGCAAGACCTACAGCGCACCGGCCGCCAAGCCCCTGATCGACCAGGTCGGCTGCGTGTACGAGCCGCTGGTCTCCGTCGCCATGGTGGGTCAGACCATCGACATCAAGAATTCCGACCCGTTCATGCACAACGTGAACTGCCAGGCCAAGGTGAACAAGGGGTTCAACTTCGCCCAAACCACCCAGGGGCAGGTCAATCCGCGGGTGTTCGACAAGGCGGAGCTGGCGTTGAAGCTCATCTGCAACGTGCACCCCTGGATGGCCGGTTACGTCCATGTGTTCGACCATCCGTTCTTCGCGGTGTCCGACAAGGATGGCAAGTTCACCATCTCCGGCGACCTCCCGGACGGCAAGTACACCGTCGAGGCCAACCACATCAAGGCCGGCGCGGTGACCGGAGAGGTTGAGGTCAAGGGCGGCAAGGCCACCTTGAGCCTGGAGCTGGCGGTCAAGTAGGCCGTCCGGGTCCTTTCCGGCACAAGCTGCGGCGTGATGCGCAGCGGCCGTTTTTTATGGAGCGCTCCACCCCATCCTCCGGCATCTCGCCCTGGCTCTTCCGCTACTCGGTCCTTGTGGCCGTGGCGACACTAGGGTTGGTGTGCATCGGCGGGCTGGTGACCAGCAAGGGCGTCGGCATGGCCGTGCCGGACTGGCCTACCAGCTTCGGCTACAGCATGTTCGCGCTGCCGATCTCCATGTGGATGACCGGAGGCGTGTTCCATGAGCATACCCACCGGGTCTGGGCATCGGGGGTGGGGCTGCTGGTGGTGTTACTGACCCGTTGGACTGCGGGCCACGCCTCTAGGCGTCCCTTGGCGTGGATCGGCCTCACGGAGGTGCTTGGCGGATTGGCCCTGATGGGGGTCAACCCCCTCTGGCGGGGCGAGGCGCATTTCCTTCTCGGCATCGGCGGCGTGGTTTTGGCGGCCGCCGCGATTCCGGTGCGCAACGGGCCCGCTCCGGCCCTTCCGGTGCGGTTGGCGTGGGCGGCCCTCGTGCTGGTGCAGGTTCAGGGAAGCCTCGGGGGCCTGCGGGTCGTCCTCGATTCCTGGGCCATCGGAGGCACTACCGGGGGTGTGGTGTTCGGCATGATCCACGGCTGCCTCGGCCAGATGTTCCTCGCGTTGGTCGCCTGCCTGGCCTTGTCCCTCTCCCCGTGGCTGTCCCTTTGGGGACGCATCCGGTGCGAGGTGCCCGGGGCCCGTTGGGTCTTCCTCGGCACCGCTCTGGTCTTCGGCCAACTGCTGGTGGGCCTCTGGATGCGCCATCAGCACGCGGGTCTGGCCATTCCCGACCTGCCCCTGGCCTATGGGCAGTGGTGGCCGAGGACCGACCCGGAGTCGCTGGTGCGATATTCGAGCCGGCGCGAAGGGGTCGATGTCATCACGGCCCTGCAGGTGCACATGCACATGGTCCATCGCCTGCAGGCGATCTTGGCCTTCGGCACCATCGTCATGGCCTTCCGGGCCTCCCGGCACCACCCGGGGGGGCACCCCCTGCGCAGGCTGGGCTCGGCGTGGATCATCCTCGTCGGCGCGCAGTTCGGCCTTGGCATCTTCACCGTGCTCACCGACCGCGCCGCCGATGTCGCCACCGCCCACGTGGCCGTGGGATCGCTGACCCTAGTGGTCGGCTGCTGGTCCTGTTGGGCCGTCCTAGCCCACCAGATCGCGTCCCGGCGCGTCGAACCCTTCGTTCCGGTTCCCTCGCTGCCCCAGACCCTGCCGGTCCAGTAGCCCGGCGGCCTCGCCTTCCATGGAAACCACCGCACCCATCGTCCTGCCCATCTTCGGCAACCCTCTCCGGGTCTGGGGGAAGGTGGCCAGCGACCTGGTGAAGGCCCGCCTGACCCTGATGGTGGTGCTCACGACGTGGATGGGCTACTCGCTGGGATCCTCCGAGGCCTCAGATGGGAGGACCTGCCTGCATGCGATCCTCGGCACCTCCCTGTTGGCCGCCGGGGCGTCGGCCCTCAACCAGTGGTGGGAGCGCGATCTCGACGCCTTGATGCGCCGCACCGCCTCCCGCCCCATCCCAGCCGGCCTCCTGAGCCCGCTCACCGTCCTGGCCTTCGGGGTGGGGGTCTCCCTGGTGGGCCTGGCGTGGCTGGCCTTCTCCGTCAACCTGCTGACGGCCTTCCTTGGCGCGGTGACGTTGGCGATCTACATCTTCGCCTACACCCCGCTGAAGCGAACGACCGAGTTGAACACCTGGGTGGGCGCCGTCCCGGGGTCCATCCCGCCCCTCATGGGGTGGACGGCCGCCACCGGGGACCTCGGGGTCGGGGGTTGGGCCCTCTTCGCCATCCTGTTCTTCTGGCAGTTGCCCCATTTCATGGCCGTCGCCTGGCTGTACCGGGACGAGTACGCCCAAGCCGGTTTCCGAATGCTCTCGGGTCGGGATCCGGACGGCCGCCGGTCGGCGTCCTCGGCGATCCGGAACTCCATCGCCCTGTTGGCCGTGAGCGTGGTTCCGTTCCTGCAGGGGATCAGCGGCCGCATCTACCTGGCCATCGCCCTGGTGTTCGGGGGGCTCTTCCTGGTCCAGGCCCTCCGTTTCGCCCTGCTGCTGGACTCCAATTCGGCTCGCAGACTGTTCTTCGCCTCCATCTTCTACCTCCCGGTGCTGCTGGCGGCGCTGGTCATGGACCGCGCTAAGGACCTGCCTTCGAGAAGCTCATTCCTTCGGAAAACCGCAACATTTTCTGTACCACGCCCCGGGGCGTTTGTATCCACTTGCAGGCTTCGTCTTCCGGGAGACATTGCCTGACGTTCCATCCTATGCAAACCACAGCCTCCCACGCCCACACGAGCGCGACGGACTCCGCCCACGGTCACGCGCACCATGAGCCGGGTTTCTTCGGCAAGTATATCTTCAGCACCGACCACAAGATGATCGGCATCCAGTACGGGGTGTCGGCGCTCTTGTTCCTGCTGTTCGGCTTCTTCCTGATCCTGGCCATGCGCTACCAATTGGCCAAACCGGGGACCGCGATTCCCTTGGTCGGTCCGTTGCTGGAAAAGATCCTGGGCAAAGACATGGCCGCGGGCGGGGTCATGGGTGGTGACCTCTACAATTCCTTCGGCGCGATGCACGGCACCATCATGGTGTTCCTGGCGATCGTGCCGGTGCTCTTCGGCGCCTTCGGCAACTACGTCACGCCGCTGCAGATCGGTGCGCCCGACATGGTCTTCCCCCGCCTGAACATGGCCAGCTTCCACTGCTACTTCCTCGGCGGCGTGGTGATGTTCGCCAGCTTCTTCACCCCGGGCGGTGCGGCCCGGTCCGGTTGGACCTCCTATTCACCGCTGGCCTCCGTGACGGACCTGGTCAACCGCTTCGACGGCCAGACCTACTGGCTGATCGGCATGGTGCTGCTCATCACCTCATCGCTCCTTGGCTCGGTCAACTTCATCGCCACGATCA
Source organism: Verrucomicrobiota bacterium (assembly GCA_016871615.1). Taxonomy (GTDB): domain Bacteria; phylum Verrucomicrobiota; class Verrucomicrobiia; order Limisphaerales; family UBA9464; genus SXXZ01. The sequence goes on along the minus strand of VHCX01000001.1, from coordinate 120,017 downwards.
TCCAGCTCCGGTGCCGCGGCATGAGCTGGATGCGCATGCCGTTCTTCGTCTGGGCGCAGTTCGTCACCGGCTTCCTGCTGCTCCTGGCCTTCCCGCCGCTGGAGGCCGCCGGCCTGATGCAGCTGATGGACAACCTCTTCGGCAGCTCGTTCTTCCTGCCGCAGGGCCTGGTGGTCGACGGCAAGGAGCTCGGTGTCTCCGGGGGCGGCAGCCCGCTGCTCTGGCAGCATCTGTTCTGGTTCCTGGGCCACCCCGAGGTGTACGTGCTCATCCTGCCGGCCATCGGCATCGTGGCCGAGGTGATCTCGAACAACATCCGCAAGCCGCTCTGGGGCTACCGCAGCATGGTGTACTCGGTCATGAGCATCGGATTCCTGTCCTTCATCGTCTGGGCCCACCACATGTACCTGACGGGCATGGGCACCAAGGTCGCCACCTTCTTCCAGACCACCACCATGATGATCTCGATCCCCTCGGTCATCATCCTCACGGCCCTCTTCATCTCGCTCTGGGGCGGGTCGATCCGCTTCAACTCGGCCTCGCTCTTCGCCCTGTCGTTCCTTCCGATGTTCGGCATCGGGGGTCTGACCGGCCTCCCGCTGGGCTTCAACGCCTCCGACATCTTCCTGCACGACTCCTATTACGTGATCGGCCACTTCCATTACGTCGTGGCTCCCGGCACGATGTTCGCGGTGTTTGCCGGCGTCTACTTCTGGTTCCCGAAGATCACCGGCCGCCACATGAACGAGCTGCTGGGCAAGCTTCACTGGGCCGGTTCGATCTTCTTCATGAACTGCGTGTTCGCACCGATGTTCATCCAGGGTTTCAAGGGCATGTCCCGCCGCATGTCCGATGGCGGCACGACCTACTTTGGCGGCGACGTCGCCATGGGCGGCGACCCGGGTGTGCTCAAGCTCAACAACATGATTTTGTGGTCTGCCATCGGTCTGGGCATCTCCCAGATCCCCTTCATCATCAACTTCTTCAGCAGCATCTTCAGCGGCAAGCGGGTGGCCTCCGACAACCCCTGGCAGGCCACGACGCTCGATTGGGCGACCCCGACGCCTCCGCCGCACGGCAACTTCGTCGGTGAACCCGTGGCCTACCGCGGCCCCTACGAGTACAGTGTCCCGGGTGCGAAGTCCGACTTCAGCCCGCAGTCGGAGAAACCCTAGTTCAAGGAGCCCCAGTCCAAGAAGCTCCCGACCAACTCGGCAACGCGACTCAACTCCCGAACCGCTCCGCATGGAAATCCCCTACACGTACAAAGCCCGTCCCGACACGGGGCTTTACAATGCCAAGGTGGGCATCTGGCTCTTCCTGGCCTCGGAAATCATGCTCTTCGGGGCGTTGTTCTCCGCCTACATCCTGCTGCGCGTGACCGCCCCTGCCGGCTTCTGGCCCGACTTGGCCCTGGCCTGGCCGCGGGGCCTGCTCAACATCCCCATCGGCACCTTCAACACCGCGGTGCTCATCACCTCGTCGGTGACGGTGGTCCTCGCGTGGGCGTCGCTGAAGATGAACAATTTCGCCCGTTTCCGCGTGTACATGGTCATGACCGTGGTCTGCGCGCTGGCCTTCCTCGGGATCAAGTCGTTCGAGTACAACGACAAGTTCAGTCACTACGTGGTGCGCCTGAAGGACGGCAAGTCCCTGACCGGCCACATCGAGGTCGATGGCAGGCACCCGCGCTTCTGGAATTTCGACGACCAGTGGAGCGTGGCCAAGTTGACCGAGAAGAAGATCGAGAAGATCAAGGTCGAGGTCGATCCGCCCCGTGACATCAACGGCCACGTCAAGAAGCACGAGGGCCATGGCTCGGACGCCCACCCCGCACAGGAGGTGGCGGTCTCTGACATCGAGTCGATGGGATCGTACACCCCGGCGACGCATCCGTTCTTCGCCGTCTACTTCCTGATCACCGCCCTGCACGGTCTGCACGTCCTCGTCGGGGCGCTGGTCCTGGCCTACTTCGCCTTCCCCGGTGCCAAGATGTGGAAGTCCAACCCCGAGCAGTTCATCAACCGCATCGAGGTCGGAGGCCTCTTCTGGCACTTCGTCGACCTGGTCTGGATCTTCCTGTTCCCGGTCGTGTACCTCCTCTGAAGCCCAAGCCCTCCCTTCCCATGAGCCACTCCAGCGCCCACAGCCCCGCCGAACACGCCGTCGACGACCACGACCACGACGTGGCCGCGCACGTCCGGACCTATCTCATCATCTTCGGGGCCCTGCTCCTTGGCACCGTGCTGACGGTTGCCATGTACTACGTGGACTTCAGCAGCATGGCCCTGACGGTGGCGGTCGCCCTGTTCATCGCCACCATCAAGGCGTTCCTCGTCGCCGGGTACTTCATGCACCTGCTTTCCGAGAAGAAACTGGTGTTTGGCGTACTGATCCTCGCGGCGATCTTCTTCATCTCCCTCATGGGCTTGACCCTGTGGGGCAGCGGAGATCTGCCCCGGAACTCTGACTTCAAGACGCTCTATGTCCCTTAAGGCGCTGCATATCGTATTCGTCGGTGCGTCGGTGGTCCTGATGGCCTTCCTCTGTGGTTGGGCCTACCTGGCCTACCGCGAGACCCAGGCAACGGACTACCTGGTCTGGAGCCTATGCTCGGCCGCCTCGGTCGTGGGCCTGATCGCCTACGGACGATTCGTGCTCCGCAAGCTCCGTCACATCAGCTTCCTATGAGCCAACGCCCGGCATTCCCGAACACCGCGTCCCCGGTCTCGCCCGCCGCTTCGGTCTCAACCGTTCCCGGTCGGGCTGTGTCCCTCCGCGGTCCGGTTTCGGTCCGGACGGCCGCCCTTCGTCTGTCCTTCGCCTTGGCGGCCCTCGGTACCTCGGTTACTTCCGTCAGCGCCTGCACCGCCTGCTTTGGAAAGACCGACGAGTCGATGGCCCAGGGGATGAATGCGGGCATCTATGTGATGCTGGCCTTCGTGGTGGCCGCCTGGGTGCTGTTCGGCAGTTTCTTCGTCTTCATCGCGCGCCGCTCCCGGCGCCTGGACCCCGACCCGGGGACCGGTGACACCGCCCAGTGACGGGCCCTTCCCGATCCAGCAACGAAAACCCTTTCATTTCCTCAGAATCCAATGACCTCACTCCTGAAATACCTGGGAATGTCCGAGCCGGCATCCGCCCACGGCAAGAGCGTCGACGAACTGCTCCTCTACGTCCACCTGCTCATGGGGGCGCTGTTCGTGGGCTGGATGGCCTACTTCGTGTTCACCATGCTCCGCTTCAACAAGGGCACCAATCCCAAGGCCGACCACGTCGGCGTCCGCAGCCACGCCTCGACCTACCTTGAGATCGGCGTCGCCATCGTCGAGGCGGTGCTGCTCATCGGACTGGCCGTGCCCCTCTGGGCCAAGGCGGTCGACAACCCGCCGGGAGCCGCCGAGAAGCCCATCGAGATCCAGGTCATGGCCCAGCAGTTTGCTTGGGCTGCCCATTTCCCAGGCCTCGACGGCAAGTGGGGCAAGCAGGACACCAAGTTTGCCAATCGTGGCAACCCGTTCGGGCTCGATGCCGAGGACGCCGACACCAAGGACGACGTCTCGGTGATGACCGAGGCCTTCCTGTTGCCGGTCAACCGGCCGGTCATCGCCAAGATCTCCAGCATGGACGTCATCCACTGCTTCAAGGCGGCCTCGATGCGCGTCACCCAGGACGCCATTCCCGGCCTCTCGATCCCGGTCCACTTCACCCCCACCAAGACCGGGGACTTCACCATCACCTGCGCCCAGCTTTGTGGCAGCGGGCATGCCAAGATGAGGGGCGTGTTCAAGGTCGTGTCCCAGGCGGAATTCGACGCGTGGTATGCCGAGAAGTCGAAGGCCGGTCCGGTGACCAGCTTCGATTGACCTCGCCGGAAGTCGACCGATCCGGCCGCCGGTCCGGGGATTCCGATCCCCAGCCCGGCGGTCTTTTTTTCGATGCAATCCCTGATCCAGCGCGGGCTGTGGACGCTGCTCGTCGCCGGCCTGCTCGCCGTGTCGGTCGCCTACCTGGCGTCCGGAAAGGCCCCGCCGGTGCTGGCCCGGCTGCAGGACTTCGCCCTGACCAACCAGGTCGGAAACCGGGTCGACCTGGCCTCGCTGCGGGGCCGCGTGAGCGTGGTCAACGTGATCTTCTCGCGCTGCCCGACGCAGTGCCGGCGTCTGTCGGCCCAGATGCAGCGGATCCAGGCCAGGATCCCCTCCGGTGTCCGCTTGCTCACCCTGACCGCCGACCCGGAGCATGATTCCCCCGAGGTGCTGGCCCGCTACGGCCTCGAATACCAGGCGTCGCCGCAGACCTGGTGGTTCCTCACGGGCCGCAAGGCCGAGGTCTACCGGGTGGCGGTGTCCGATCTCAAGTTCGCGGTGGTCGAATCGGGGGATCCGGCCGCGAAACTGGAGGACCTGTTCATCCATTCGGCCGACTTCGGCATCCTCGATGCCCAGGGTCGCTTGCGCTTCATCGTCCATGGCGAAGACTTCGACGCCGAGGATCAGGTCCTTCGGTCGGTCAAGCGCCTGAAGGGCATCCTATGAATTCCTCCCTCAACCTCCTGCCGCTCATCAACGCCTGCCTCAACGGACTGGCCGCCGTGCTGCTGGTCGCCGGGCTGGTGCACATCAAGGCCGGCCGCCGGGAGACCCACCGCAAGTGCATGGTGGCGGCGTTCGTCACCTCCTGCGTCTTCCTGCTGCTCTACCTGGTGCACAAGTACCTGCTGGGCTCCGTGCACACGCCCTTCAGGGGGCCGGCCGGCCTGAGGCCCTGGTACTATGGCATGCTCATTTCCCACATCACCCTCGCGGCGGCCGTGCCCGTGTTGGCCTTGATCACCCTGCGCCGCGGCGCGGCCGGGGATTTCGAGCGTCACCGGAAGATCGCCCGTTGGACGTGGCCCATCTGGATGTACGTCTCGGTGACCGGCGTGCTGGTGTACCTGGCGTTGTACCAGTTCTGGACCTGACGGTCGGTCCCGGCGGGGCGATCGTCATGGTCGGCCTGCCGGGCCGCAGGGTTCGGTCGATCCCGCTTCCGCGTTCCTGCCCGAGAGGGAATGGAACTGCTCCGCCCCGTTTTGGCGCTTTTGGCCCGAGGCCGGGCTGACGTTCCCTTGGCCCCGCACACCCGCCCGCACACCCGTCCAGACCTTCAGGAGGCCTCGGGATCCCGCCACTTGCCGTGCTCGCGGATGAGGTCCACGAGGCGATCGACGGCCTCGTCCTCGGGGATGTTGAAGCGGACCGGCTTCTTGCCGACGTAGAGGTTGATCTTGTTGGGCGCCCCGCCGACGTAGCCGAAATCGGCGTCGGCCATCTCGCCCGGGCCGTTCACGATGCAGCCCATGATGGCGATCCTAACGCCCTTGAGATGGTCGGTACGCGCCTTGATCCGGGCGGTGACGGTCTGGAGGTTGAAGAGGGTGCGGCCGCAGCTCGGGCAGGCCACGTAGTCGGTCTTGAACGATCGGCACCCGGCCGCCTGCAGGAGGTTGAACGCCAGGCGCAGGCCCTGGCCCGGCCCGGGCTCGGAACGCACGAGGATCGCGTCGCCGATGCCGTCGGCCAGCAGCGACCCCAGGGTGACCGACGCCTGCAGCAGCGCGGCCTCCGGCGTCAGGGCCTCCCCCGGTTCGGCGAGGCGGTCCTTGAGCAGGATGGGGTTGCGGCTCCCGAGCGACGCCAGTCGGACGGCCAGCAACCGGAAGGCCGTGATCGTGGGCAGGGCCACGTCGTCGCGCACGGTGACCCACTGGGTCTCGCACGGGGGATGCGGGAAGTCCGAGGCGGGATCCACCTCCAGCAGGTTCAGGTCCTCATGGACCGCCTCGGGCCGGACGTCGGCCTTGGCCGCGATGCGCGGTGCCACCGCGTCGAAGGTCTTGCGCTCCACGACCACGCGCACGAGGTGGTCACCCCCGGCGGGCAGGTCGCCGAGCGGCGACGGCACCGATTCGCGGCGCCGGAAGGTGAAGGGATCCCAGGCCAGTGACCGCTCGGGCAGGGCGGGGCGGGCGGGGTCGGCCGGGGTGCCGGCGGAGGTCCACCGCGGCAGGTTCGCCAGCAGCTCGTTGCAGACGGCGATCTCCCGGGGGCTGTCCTCGGTGAGCGAGACCCGGATGGTGTCGCCCAGGCCGTCGCACAAGAGCGAGCCGATGCCGATGGCCGACTTGATGCGGCCGTCCTCGCCCTCGCCGGCCTCGGTCACGCCCAGGTGGAGCGGGTAGTTCCAGTCGGGACCCTCCTGGTCGAGGCGCGCGGCCAGCAGCCGGTAGCACTCGATCATCACCTTGGGGTTGGAGGACTTCATCGAGAAGACGAAGTGGTGGAAGTCGTGCCGACGGCAGATGCGGGCGAATTCGAGCGCGCTCTCGACCATGCCGAGCGGCGTGTCGCCGTAGCGGTTCATGATCCGGTCGCTGAGCGAGCCGTGGTTGGTGCCGATGCGCAGCGCCCGCCCCAGTCTCCTGGCCTCCAGCACCAGCGGCGTGAAGCGCGATTCGATCCGGGCCAGTTCCTCGGCGTAGGCCGTGTCGGTGTATTCCTTGACCGCGAACTTCTTGCTGTCGGCGTAGTTGCCCGGGTTGATGCGGACCTTCTCCACCCACTTCACGGCCTCCATCGCCGCCTCCGGCTTGAAGTGGATGTCGGCCACCAGCGGCACATGGCACCCGCGCGTCCGAAGCTCCCGGGCGATGTGCTCGAGGTTTGCCGCGTCCTTCACCGTGGGTGCGGTGATGCGGACGATCTGGCAGCCGACGGCCACCAGCTCGAGGGTCTGCCGCACGCACTCGGCGGTGTCCATCGTGTCGCAGGTGAGCATCGATTGCTTCACCACGGGGTGGTCGCCGCCGATGACCACGCCGCCGCAGGCCGGGTCGCCGACGACGACTTCGCGGGCGGGTCTGCGTCGGGGGTTCCAGGGGGAGGGGCAGTACTTCATGGCTCGGTCCGTGGGGGCAATAAACGGGATGTCGGCGGGCGGCGTCAACGTCGGGGAGGCCGTCGGAGGGTGGCGAGGGGGCGCGCCCCGGGCGTCGGCCGGCCATCCATGGGGTGGTGGCGGCCCGGGGTGGTGGCGGCCCGGGGAGGTGGCGGCCCGGGGAGGTGGCCACGCTCAGGGGCGGGTGGGGGCGGGGCCCGACTCGATGACCGTCTCCTGGCGGAACATCGCCCGGAAGAGCGGGCCACGCTTCACGAGGTCGAAGAACGACACGTAGGCCATGAAGCTCAGGAGGACCAGGGCGAAGGCCGAGGTGGCGATCTCCTGGAAACGGGGGGCCACCCGGCGACGGGTGACCAGTTCGAAGAGCGCCAGCGTGATGTGCCCGCCGTCGAGCACCGGGATGGGCATCAGGTTGATGATCGCGAGATTGACGTTGAGCAGCACCAGGAAGCTCAGGGCCAGCCGGATGTCGGCGTTCACGTCGGCCGCCAGCTTGCCGAAGATCCCGACCGGGCCGCTCATGTCCTTGGCCCCGATGCCGGTCTCCTTGGAGTGCACCAGCGCTCCGATGAGTTCCCCCATCTGGACCACCACGCCGGAGATCTGCTCCCACGGCGTCGGACCCGGCCGCTGGACCTGATAGGTGATGACCCGGCTCGAGGCGATGCTCACGCCGATGCGCCCCTTGCCCGTGGCGGTGTCGGTCTTCGGCGTGACGGTAAGCTTCAGGCGCTGATCGCCGCGCCGCACCTCGACCTCGGAGGGCTTGCCGGTGCGCTGCTGGATGAGGTCGACCAGTTGGCCCTGTCCCAGGATGGGCACGCCCCCGAAGGCGATGAACTCGTCGCCCACCTGCAGCCCGGCTTCCTCGGCCGACCCGCCGGGTGTGAGCGCCATCACCGCGGGGTGGTCGCGCGGGTCCAGGTTCAGCAGCTTGAGGCCGAAGGTCGGGTTGACGGTGGCGGTCAGGACGTGGGTGGCCACCGACTCGCCCCGGGCGATTTCCACCGGGATGTTGGTGGAACGGGCCAGGACCGTGAACCGCTGAACCTCCTGCCAGTTCTTCACGGTCCGGCCGTCGACCCGGACGATCCGGTCGCCCTCGCGGATGCCCAGGCGCTCTTCCGCCGAGCCCGGCTCGACGTATCCGATCACCGGCGGGTTGACCGGCACCGGAAGCCCCACGGCCCAGATCAGGGTGGCGATGAGCAGGGCGAAGAGCAGGTTCATGACGGGGCCGGCGAGCGCCACCCAGATCCGGGACCAGGGTGAGGCCGGGGCGATGGCCGGATCGGCGGCCCCCTCGATCGCCTCGGAGGTGAGCATCTGCGGCAGCTTCACGAAGCCGCCGGCGGGAATCCAACGCAGGGCCCACTCGACCCCCTGGCGATCCTTCCAGCCGAGGATCTTCGGGCCGAAGCCGATGGAGAAGCCCAGCACCACCATGCGGCGCAGGCGGGCCATCCAGAAGTGGCCGTATTCGTGGACGAAGACCGACGCGCCGAAGAAGAGCAGCACCGCGAGCACCACGTAGGCTTTGTGAAACAGGTCTCCGATCATGGACACCCGTTAACTTAGGGTCGGAGACCCTGCCGGGCAACCGCCCGTCCTCGAAAACCTTGCGGACGGATCGCCCCCGGGGAAGTCGCCCCTCAAAGGTCGTTTGACGGTTCCGACCCTCCCGGTCGATGGTCATCCGGGCGCCGGGACCGCGGTGCCCGGATGGACTGCATGTTCCTCATCGCGCTCAAGATGCTGCTCGGCGACCGACCCAAGTACTGGATGCTGGTCGGCGGCCTGGCCTTCTCGTCGCTGCTGATGACCCAGCAGTACTTCGTCTTTCAGGGCCTGCTGTCGTGGACGACCAGCCACATGCGGAACATGCGGGCATCGATCTGGGTGGTCGAATCCCGGGTCGACCAGGTCAACGAGACCAAGGCCATGCGCGACACAGACGTGAACCGGGTGCGGTCGGTCGACGGCGTGGATTTCGCCGTGCCCCTCTTCCAGGGCGTGCTCAAGGCGCGGACCCCCGACGGCGCCGACAAGATGATCCAGATGATCGGCCTGCACTCGGGCACCCTCTATGGGCGGCCCGCACGCATGCTCGAGGGCGACATCGAGCAGTTGCGCCTGCCCAACAGCGTGGTCATCGACACCCTGGCCGCCGAGACCAACCGCCTTGGCGCCGGGATGGGCCGACCGCTGCGGGTCGGCGACACCTTCGAGATCAACGACCGCGAGGCGCGGGTCGTGGGCATCTGCCAGACCGAGCGGCATTTCTTCGGCTATCCCTACGTCTTCGCCAGCTACGACCAGGCGCTGCAGTACGCGCCACGGCAGCGCAAGATGCTCTCGATGATCCTGGCCGAGCCCAAGCCCGGCCTGGACACGGCGGAGGTGGCCCGGAGGATCTCGGCCGCCACGGGTCTCCGGGCCTTCACCGTGCCCCAGTTCGAGAAGGCCACCCTGAAGTGGGTCTGGACCAACACGGGCATCCCGATCTCCTTCCTGACCACGATCATTCTCGGCTTCGTGGTGGGCGTGGCGATCAGCGGACAGACCTTCTACTCCTTCGTGCTCGAGAACCTTCGCAACCTCGGGGCGCTCAAGGCCATGGGGGCCGGCAACGGCCTGCTGGCCGGCATGCTGCTGGTGCAGTCGCTGACGGTGGGCCTGATCGGCTTCGGCATCGGCATCGGCCTGACGGCCCTCTTCGGGCTGACCGTCGCCAAGGGGGGGCAGCCCCCCTTCAAGCTGGAGGTGCCCTTCCTGTTCCAGGCGATGGGCGGGGTGGTGCTCATCTGCGCGCTGGCCGCGCTCTTTGGCATCCGGCGGGTTGCGCGCCTGGAGCCGGCCATCGTCTTCCGTGGGTGACGCCCACCGCGTCCGACCAACGTCTGCCGACCCTTCCCCGATGGTATCCCACGAACCGAACTCCCGGAACCTGTCCGAGCGGGCCATCTCCGCCCGCGGAGTCGTCAAGGCCTTCGGCTCCGGCGACGCCCGGACGCTGGCGCTGAAGGGGGCCGATTTCGAGGCCCTAGAGGGCGAACTGCACCTGATCGTCGGCCCCTCCGGATGCGGCAAGACGACGCTGCTGAGCGTGCTGGCCGGGACCCTCGGGTGCGACGCCGGCCAGGTGGAGGTCCTCGGGTCGATGCTCACCGCGCTGTCATCGGCCGAGGTGACCCGATTCCGGTGCCGGCATATCGGCTTCATCTTCCAGCAGTTCAACCTCATCCCGACCCTCACCCTTCTGGAGAACGTCAGCGTGCCGATGCTGCTGCAGGGGGCCCCGCGCCGGGAGGCCGAGGCCCGCGCGTCCGAGCGCCTCGGGCAGGTCGGGCTCGGCGGACGCGAGCGCCAGCGCCCCACCCAGTTGTCGGGGGGTCAGCAGCAGCGGGTCGCCATCGCCCGGGCGCTGGTCCACGAGCCTCGCCTGGTGATCTGCGACGAGCCCACCAGCGCCCTCGACTCGGTCACCGGCCACCAGATCATGGACCTGCTCAGCGGGGCCGCCCGGGCACCGGGTCGCTGCGTGCTCATCGTCACCCACGATCCGCGGATCTACGGATACGCCGACCGGATCAGCGAGATGGAGGATGGCCGGGTGACGGCGGTCCACTCCGGCCACGCCCTCGGCGCCTTCATCCAGGCGGCCCAACGTTCATGAACCCCCGTCCCGTCCGACCATGATCCTCTTCCAACGCATGTCCTTCTGGCTCGCCCTCTGTGGCGTCGGCGCGGTGCTCTTCCTCGTGAAGGGGCAGGGTACCCAGCCCGCGAATCCCGGGCCGGTGTCCCCGCCGCCGCGATCGCCCTACGCCCGGACCGTGGCGTCGACCGGCCTCATCGAGGCCTCCCGAGAGAACGTCAAGGTGGCCGCGCCGCGCGAGGGCCTCGTGACCCGGGTCCTGGTCAAGGTGGGCGATGCGGTGAAGGCCGGGGATCCGCTCTTCCAGCTGGACGACCGCGAGGTCCGTGCGCGCATCCGCCTCCTGGAGGCGCAGGTGGCCTCGTTGCGGGCGCAGTCCGGCGTGGACGAGGCCCAGATCGCCGACCTCGCCGACCAGGTGCGGCGCTTCGCCCAGCTGGGCCGCGACCGCGTCGCGACCGAGGACGAGGTCAAGCGCCGGGAGTTCTCGCTGGCGACGGCCCGTGCCCGGGCGGCCGCCACCGCCGCCGCCATCGCGGTGGCCGAGGAGGCCGTCCGGCAGGCCGGCACGGACCTCGAGCTGCTGACGGTGCGGTCGCCGAGGGACGGCCGACTGCTCCAGGTCAACCTGCGCGAGGGCGAGTTCGCCGCGCTGAAGTCGGCCGAGCCGCTCATGCTGCTGGGCGACGTCGACCGCTTCCAGGTGCGGGCCGAGGTCGACGAGCAGGACGCCGTGCTCATGCGGCCCGACCAGCCGGCGGTGGCCTCGCTCAAGGGCCATTCCGACCTGCGGGTGCCGCTGCAGTTCGTCCGCATCGAGCCCTACGTCGTGCCCAAGCGCAGCCTCACCGGCGACTCCCTGGAGCGGGTCGACACCCGGGTCCTGCAGGTGGTCTATGCCTTCGACCGGCCGGGCTTCCCCGTCTACGTCGGCCAGCAGGTCGACGTGTTCATCCAGCGTCCCGAGGCTGCCAGGAGCGCCGCCATCTCCACGCCCGCCGCCCGTTGAACCGCCATGAGATCGCCCGTCCTCCTTGTCCTGATCCTCAGCCTCCGGGCCCTCGCGGCCGGGGCCAGACCGCCCGCCGTGCCGATGCCGGCCGCGCCGATCACCCTCGAGCAGGCCCTCGAGCATGCGCTGGCGCACAACGTGACCCTCGCCAAGGGCCGGCAGGACCTCGAGGAATCGCACGGCGTGTCGATCCAGCAGCGGACGGCCCGGTTGCCGCGGCTCGCCTCCACCGGCAACTACCAGCAGCTCGACGAGGGTCGGATCGAGCGGGTCCAGTTCGGCCCGGCCCAGCCCGCGACGCCCTTCTTCAACAACCAGAGCTGGAACGCGAACCTCGTGGTCACCCAGCCGCTCTTAGCCGGGGGCAAGTACCGGTCGCTGGCCCGTTCCTCCGGTCTCACCCGCGAGGCGGCGCTGGCGTCCTACCAGGCGCTGGTCGCCGACACCCTGCTCCAGGTGCGCGTAGCCTACAGCGACGTGCTGCTGGCGGTGGAGCAGATCGGTGTCCAGGAGGCCTCGAGGAAGCTGCTCGAGGAGGAGCTGCAGACGGCCCGACGCAGCCTCGAGGCCGGCACCGTGCCTCGCTTCAACGTGCTGCGCGCCGAGGTGGAGCTGGCCAATGCGCTGCCGCCGCTGATCCGGGCCCGCAACCAGGAGCGCATCGCCCGGAACACCCTCGCCATGCTGCTGGGTTGCGACGTGCCGGCCGACTCCGGGGTCGACGTGCCGCTGCGCACCGCCGACACGCTCCGGGCCGAGCCCTTCGAGGTCACCGTGGGCGCGGCGCTGAACGCGGCGTGGGTGCGCCGCCCCGAGATCCGGGCCGCCGAGGCCGCGACGAGGCTCCGCCATGAGGAGGTGCTCCAGGCAAGGTCCGACCTGATGCCCTCGGTCGCCGGGACGGCCGGCTACGGGGTGCAGAACCGCAACTTCATCCGAGACCTCGACCGAACCCTCGACGGGTGGACGGTGGGGGTGCAGGCCAACTGGCTGCTCTTCGACTTCGGGCAGACCCGGGCGAAGGTCGGCGTGGCCCGGGCCCGGGAGGAGCGGGCCCGGCTCGAGACCGAGGACGTCCGCCGCCGCATCGAGCTCGAGGTCCGCACGGCCTTCTCGCAGTTCATCGAATCCAAGGAGGTGCTGGTCTCGCAGACCCGGGTGATCGAGCAGGCCGAGGAGGCCGTCCGCCTGGTGGGCGCGAGGGCCGAGGCCGGCAGCAGCACCCAGCTGGAGGTGCTCTCGGCGCAGACCGCCCTCAGGCTGGCCCGCACCCAGCACAGCCAGGGCTTGCGCGACTACACGGTGGCCAAGGCCCGTCTCGAGCGCGCCATGGGCCAGGGGGTGAGCCTGGGCGCCGCCGCCGGCGGACGGTAGCGCCGGAATGTCAGGACGGACTTGGGCGGGATGTCCCGGGGGACCGGTGTTTCAGCCCGCATCCCAGGACTCCAGGATCCGGGCCAGCCCGCGATCCGAGGAGCGGGGGCTGACCAGCGCCAGCGACAGCCGCGATGCCCGGAGGAAATCCCGGGCGACGGCACGCACCTCGGAGGGGCCGACCGCGGCCAACCGGCGACGGGTCTCCTCCGGGGGCACCAGGCGTCCGTCCCCGAGGATCTGCTCGCCCAGCCACATCATCGTCGGCTCGGAGCCCTCGAGGGACAGGTCGGCCTGCCCGATGGCGTAGTCGCGGGCCCGCTCGAGTTCGGCTCTCCCCGGGGCCCGGTCCACCAGCCGCCGCACCTCGCGGAGCATCAGCCCGAGGGCCCGTTCCAGGGTGGCATCCTCCAGGCCCGCCGAGATCACCAGGTCGCCGCAATCGCTCCAGGCCGTCCCGGTGCTCTGGATGCTGTAGGCCAGCCCGTGCCGCTCCCGGATTCCCTGGAAAAGCCGTGAGCTCATGTTCTCGCCCAGCACGACATTGAGCAGGCGCAGGGCGAAGCGCCGCTCATCGCGCCGGTGGGTGGTCCGGAATCCCAGCGCCACCTGGGTCTGCTCGGTTTTTCGGGAGTGCACCAGCCAGCGCGGGGCCGAGGGCTCGGCCGGGGCGGCGGGCCGCACCGCCGGGGCGCCGGGACGGAACCTGGGCATCCACCGGCCCAACTCCGCGAGGACGGCCTCGTGGGTGAGGTTGCCGGCGGCGGCGATGATGGTGGACCCGGCGACGTATCGCCGGTCGAGGAAGCCCACGAGTTCCCGGCGGCCCAGGCCCCGGATTGAACGCGCCGTGCCGATGACCGGCCGCCCGAGCGGATGCCTCGGGAACTGCACCTGGTTCAGCAGGTCGTGGACGAGTTCGGCCGGCTGGTCGCGGTACATCGCCTGCTCCTCGAGGATCACGGCGCGCTCGCGGTCGATCTCGTCCTTCTGGAACCGGGAGTCCAAGAACATGTCGAGCAGCACGTCGAGCAGCTCCGGCAGGCGCGAGGCCACCGCGCGGCTGTAGAAGCAGGTGTGCTCCTCGTCGGTGAAGGCGTTGAGGTAGCCGCCGATGCCCTCGATGTCCTGCGAGATCCGGGCGGCCGTGCGCCGCCGGGTCCCCTTGAAGAGCATGTGCTCGATGAAGTGGGCGGCCCCGTTTTCTCCGGCTCCCTCATGCCGACCCCCGGTGTCCACCCAGATGCCCACCGACACGCTGGCCAGGTGCGGCATCGCGGCCGTGACCACGCGCAGGCCATTGGGGAGTTCGGAGAATCCGTACATCGATCTGACCGGGAGGCTGGTGCGCCGCGCCGGGGACCGCAATCCGCAAGCGCGGGCGGTGTCGCCGGCCGGGGCTCAGGGAGCCAGGCTGAACCAGGCCAGACCCCATCGGATCCACAGGGGGATGGTGACGAGGCTCAAGAGCGTGGTCCCGGCCACGATGCGGACGGCCGTCGCCGGATCGCCGCCGTAGAGGCGGGCCAGCACGATCGGGAACACCCCGGCCGGCATGGCCGCCTGCACCACGAGCACCCGCTTCAGCTCGACGGAGCAGGGGAGCACCCGGGCGATGCCCAGCAGCAGCGCCGGAACGATCCCGAGGCGGAAGATTGCCGACCAGGCCACCGCACCGGCCGCCCGGGCCGGGTGCAGTTGGCGCACGAGGTCGGCCACCATGGCGCCGGCCAGCATGATCCCGAGCGGGAAGGTGCAGGCCCCGAGCATCGAGATGGTGATGGTCAGGGGCCGGGGAACCCAGCGGTCGGCCCCGACGGCGTTGAGCAGCAGCGATGCGAGGATGGCCACCAGCGGCGGGTTGACCAGTCTCCGCCATTCGCCAGGACCCGTGGCATGCCCGAGGGACACCAGTCCGAGGGTCCACATGGCGATGTCCACGCCGAGGTTGTGGACGAAGAGCACGCCGAGGGTGTCCGGGTGGCCGGCGAAGAGCACCAGCACCAGGGGAAAGGGCACGTAGCTGTAGTTCTGCAGGCCCGCCGCCAGCGCGAAGGTGCGCTGCTCGGGCTCGGTGCGCAGGCCGACCCGGCGGCGTGCCAGCCAGCAGGTCCCGATTCCCAGCGCGATCCCCCCGAAGCCCACGAGCGGCGGAACGATCAAGTTCTCCGGCCGGTGCAGCGCCTGGTTGCCGAGCACCTTGTCGACGATTAGGCAGGGGGTCATCACATTGACCACCAGCTTCAGCAGCGTCGCGTCGGCCTCCTCCGTCAGCCATCGTGCCCGCCGCAATCCCACTCCCGTCATCACCAGGCAGAACACGGGCAGCACCGCCGACAGCACATCGCTCAGGGACATCATGATTCGGGCCTGCCGACGCTACCCGCCCCACCCACCCTTGGCCATACCCCAAAGGGGCAAAGGGGTCGGTCCTCACTATTGACACAACCCGTCCCATCGGAGGATCCGCGGCCCCGGGCCGTGGCTCAGCCGACCAGATGGTCGACCAGGGCGGAGAATTCCAGGTGTTGCACCTGGCGCAGGTAGGCCTCGGACCGGGGGCAGGGTGTCTCGGCCACCCGGCGGCATTCCTGGACGAGCGCCAAGGGATCGATGTCGCCGGTCAGCGTCAGGCGGCGGAGCACCGCGGACGCCTCGGCCCCCTGCGCGACCCGTGTCGCCGCCGGTGTCAGGGCCCGGTAGATGGGATGCCCCGACACGCGCCGGAACCAGTAGGCTGCGTTCCAGTGGTCGGGTTCGCGCCGGTGGAGGATGGCATGCAGGAGGCATCCATCGGCGTCGGTGCGGTCCTGAACGCGGTTGTGGGCGTCGTCGTGGTGATCGTGGTAGAGCAGCGCCAGGGCGGTGAGCAGCTCGATGTCGTCCTCGGGCAGGCCGAGAAGTCGTGTGGCGTCTGCCAGACGCAGTTCGATGGCCGGAACGGCGAGGATCCCGGGCCTCGGGCCGGGCCCCAGTTCCGGGGGCTCGTGCGTGGCGAGAAGCTCCCAGAATCGGGTCGCGGCGGGACGGTGGAGGGCAGAGGTGGACATCGGGGACGCGGGGGAATGCTCGCGGTAGCCGGCAGGGTCGTCAAATCGGCTGTGGCTTCCGGGCGGGAAGTCCGGTTGGCCGGGTCACGCGTCAATCCCGCCTTGAAAGGCCGGTCGCGCCCGCGCTACCAAAGGCCCGATGTCCCGATTCGACCTCGCTTCCTGGCTCACCGCGCGAACCCGTGACGTGGACCGGGCCTTGGACCGCCTCCTCCCGAAGGCTTCCGCCAAGCCGGCGACGATCCACAAGGCGATGCGGTACTCGCTCTTCGCCGGCGGCAAGCGCATGCGGCCGGCCCTGGTCCTCGCCGCCGCCGAGGCCTGCGGTGGCGGGATCGAGGCGGCGATGCCGCTGGCCTGTGCCGTCGAGTGCATCCACACCTACTCGCTCATCCACGACGACCTGCCCGGCATGGACAACGACGACATGCGCCGGGGCAAGCCCACGAACCACAAGGTCTTCGGCGAGGGCATCGCGATCCTCGCCGGCGACGCCCTGTTGACCCAGGCCTTCGAGATCGCCGCATCGGCCACGGAGTCCAAGCGATACGGATCGAGGGAGATCGTGCTGGAGATCGCCAAGGCCTCCGGCTCGCTGCAGCTCATCGCCGGTCAGGTGGCCGACCTCGAGGGCGAGGGCCGGAAGATCTCCCGGGCCCAGTTGAGGTACATCCATGAGCGCAAGACCAGCGCGTTGCTGGCCTGTTCGGTGCGCCTTGGAGGCATGAGCGCCGGCTGCACACCCGCCCAGCTCGCGGCCTTGACCGATTTCGGATACCATGTCGGTCTGGCCTTCCAGGTGATCGACGACATCCTGGATGTCACGCAGACCTCGGAAGAGCTCGGCAAGACCGCCGGCAAGGACGTGAAGGCGGGCAAGGCCACCTACCCGTCCATCGTCGGCCTCGAGAAGTCGAGGGCCATCGCCGCCCAGCTCTCCGCCAAGGCGGAGGCGGCCCTCAAGCCGTTCCGCGGACGTGCCGTTGCGCTCGAGGCCATCTCGGACCATCTGCTCCGCAGGAAATCCTGACCCGGGCGGATCCTCCGGCGAGGGTGGGGCCAAAGTTCCGCAGCCCGGAATGGCTCCTCAGAATCGGCTTGCGGCGGGCGCTTGGCCTCCGTGAGCCTCTGGCCGACGGGCGGGCCGTCGTCAGGAGGCTCCGCCCGGATGCTTGTCCCCAATCCCCGTGAAAGTCTTCTCCGGCAACTCCAACCCCAGTCTCGCCCGGGCGATCTGCGACGCCATCGGCATTCCGCTCGGACGCTCGACCGTCAAGCCGTTTCCCAACGGGGAGACCTTCGTGAAGATCGAGGAGAATGTCCGGGGCACGGACGTCTTCGTCATCCAGTCCACCAGCCCGCCCGCCAACCATCACCTGATGGAGATGTTCATCATGATCGATGCGCTCAGGCGGGCCAGCGCCTCGCGCATCACGGCGGTCCTGCCCTTCTACGGGTACGCCCGGCAGGACCGCAAGGATCAGCCGCGGGTGCCGATCACGGCCAAGCTGGTGGCCAACCTGCTGGTCGCCGCGGGAGCCAACCGCGTCCTGACGATGGACCTGCATGCCCAGCAGATCCAGGGCTTCTTCGACATCCCGGTCGACCACCTCTATGCGGCTCCGGTGCTGCTCGAGCACATCTCCCGGCAGCAGGTCCCGAACCTGGTGGTGGTGAGCCCCGACCTCGGCGGCCTGAAGATGGCGGCAGCCTATTCGCAGGCCCTCGGGGCCGAATTGGCGATCGTCGCCAAGCGGCGCAAGAGCCCCACCGAGACCGAGGCGATCTCGGTGATCGGCGAGATCGAGGGCAAGAACATCCTGCTCGTGGACGACCTCACCGAGACCGCCGGCACCCTGGTCAACGCGGCCTCCCTGTTGAAGCAGCGGGGAGCCTGCCGGATCCAGGCCTGCGTCTCGCATGCCCTGATCAACGACCTGGGCATTGAACGTCTCAGAAAATCGGAGATTGACGAACTCATCACCACCGATACCGTCCTCCGCCCGCCCATCGAGGGAGTGCGCATCACCACCCTTTCCGTGGCTGGCCTGCTCGGGGAGGCGATCAAGCGGATCTATACGAATTCGTCGGTCACGTCGCTCTTCGAGTTCAAGGCCTAGCCTGCGGGGTCGGTCGCGAGACCGTCGATGGGTGGACCGCTGGTTAGAAGGGTCGGGTTCCCGGGATGCCGGGGCGCGGCAGATACGACTGGAGAAGACCATGAAATCACTGACACTGAAAGCCGAGCCCCGCACGCAGACGCGTCGCAAGGGTTCCAAGGCGCTCCGCTCCGGCGGACGCATCCCCGCCAACATCTACGGCAAGTCGGTCGCCCCGCAGAACCTGCAGGTCGACGCCGAGACCTTTGCCGACCTCGTCCACTCGGCGCATTCCGAGATCGTCCTGGTGGACCTCGAGGTCGCCGGCGACGCCAAGACCCGCCTGGCGCTGGTCCAGGACGTCCAGCACCACCCGCTCAGCGGCGAGGTGCTCCACGTGGATTTCCATGAGGTCAAGGCCGACGAGCTCATCACCATCCGCATCCCCGTCGAGGCGACGGGCGAGGCCGACGGCGTGAAGAACGGCGGCGGCACCCTGGAACACGTGCTCCAGAAGGTCCGTGTCAGCGCCCTGCCGAAGGACCTGCCCGAGCAGATCGTGGTCGACGTGTCCGCCCTCGCGGTGGGCCAAGCCATCCAGATCGGCCAGATCCAGGCGCCCCCGGGCGTCAAGATCCTCGGCGACAAGCATCTCCGCGTGTTCGCGGTGGCGGCGCCGATCACGGAGACCGAGGCGGCCCCTGCCGCGGCGGCCGAGGGCGCCGAGGCCAAGCAGCCCGAGATGATCAAGGAGAAGAAGGAGGAGGCTCCGGCGGCGGGAGCCGCGGCGGCCGCCCCGAAGAAGAAGTGAGCTGAAGGCACGTCCCCCTGCGGGGAGTTCCCATGAACCCTCCGGTGTTGATCGTGGGTCTTGGAAACCCCGGGGACGAATATCGGCACACCCGGCACAATGCCGGGGCCATGGTGGTCGATCGCTTTGCCGCCAACCGGTGCTCCGGTTGGCGGAACGAGCGGAAGTTCTTTGCAGAATTGGCGACGGGTGAACACGGGGGCCGCAAGGTGCTCTGCATCAAGCCGCTCACCTACATGAATCTCAGTGGCGAGGCGGTGGCGGCGGTCTGCCGGTTCCATCGCATCCCGGTCGGTCAGGTGCTGGTGGTGGCCGATGACGCCGACCTCCCCCTGGGCGCCCTCCGGATGCGTCCCTCGGGCGGCTTTGGTGGGCACCATGGTCTGGAGTCGGTGATCCAGCATCTGGGTTCCCGGGAGTTCCCCAGGCAGCGGATCGGCGTGGCCCGGCCCGAGCAGGCGGTGCGGGACATCGCCTCCCATGTGCTGGGCGACTTTTCGCCGCAGGAGGCGGGGGTGCTGGCGGAGGTTCTGGATCGGGCGGAACAGCAGATCGAATGCTGGCTCGATGACGGCCTCGCCAAGGCCATGAGCCTGTTCAACCGCAACCGCTGAAGCGCGGGGAAACCTCCGAAAAAAGAGGCTCCCCAAAAAAACAAAGATAATCCGCGAGAACGTCGGGTTTGCAGCGAATCCTTTATTGGGAAGAGGCTCCGCCCCGGCCAGTTTCCGTCCCGACCACGATTTTCACGACCAAGACCACAACCGAAAGAGTCCGCAAGAACGACAATCACGAACCACGACATCACGAAGACAGGGCGACCGAGGGGTCGATGACCCGCGGAGGCCACTCGCCTCCCGAGTCCTTCGCTCCAACCCTGACCGCCCAGCCCCCTTTTTGATCTCCCAGGTTCACCGAGTCACCCTCCCTTTCCCACCAACAACCCAATCATCCATCTGACCATGAAACGCTACGAAGGCCTGTTCATCCTCAATCTTTCCGGCAAGGAAGAAGGCATCAAGGAAGTCGTCGACAAGCTGTCCTCGGAGATCTCCTCCGTGGGAGGCAAGATCGAGACCGTTCAGAAACTCGACAAGAAGACCTTCGCCCGGAACGCCCGCAGCGGCGAGTCGGCCGGGCACTTCGTCAACATCATCTTCGAGGCCCAGGGCAAGGCGGTCGCCGAATTGCGCGCCCGCTTCAAGCTCGCCTCCAACGTCGTCCGCGTGCTGTTCACCGAGGCTCCGGCCCCGGTCGCGCCCAAGGCGGCATAATCCCAAGGCGGCATAATCCTGAGTCGATCCCTCAAGTCGTGCCCTAGCTCCAACCCCAACCCCAACCGCACCCAACCATGGCCAGCTTCAACAAGGTCATCCTCGCAGGCAACCTGACCCGCGATCCCGAGTTGCGTTACACCCCCAAGGGGACGGCCATTGCCAAGTTGGCGTTGGCGGTCAACCGCAAGTGGACGGGCGAGGATGGACAAACCCGCGAAGAAGTCACCTACGTCGACATCGACGCCTTCGGCAAGCAGGCCGAGGTAATCTCCCAGTACCTGCGCAAGGGCGGCGGGCTGTTGCTGGAGGGACGGTTGAGGCTCGACCAGTGGGACGACAAGCAGACCGGCCAGAAGCGCTCGCGTTTGGGCGTCGTGCTCGAGAGCTTCACCTTCATCGGCGGACGCCCTGAAGGGGCCGGTTCCGGCCCTGCGGCCCCGCCGGCCTCCGTTCCCGGTCGTGTCACCGGCAACCGGCCTGCCGCGTCGGCCCCGGCCCCGGCGGATGCCGAGGGCGGTCCGCCCGACGACGACGATGTGCCCTTCTGAGACCAGGCCCCGACCGAACCCTTGCCGGCGCCCAGACCGGCGCCCAAACCCCGGAGCCCAACCCTGAAACACACGAACCGGTCGAATGGAGGCCCCTCCGCCCCGGAGACCTACTGATCACCGGCCCTTTCGACAAAGACATCACCAGAGACATCACCAAAGACTGTTCCTCGACGCCGCCGTCTGGTAGCGTCTTGAGTCTCATAGCGTTCCGAAAGCTCATCCCAACGAAGTCCACCCCAACCCAACCCACCCCTTTTTCCCATGCCCAAGACTGAAGTGCTCCTCATCCAGAATGTCGTCGGCCTCGGCGGCGAGTCTGATCTCGTCAAGATCGCCTCCGGCTACGCCCGCAACTACCTCATCCCCCACGGGCTGGCTGTGCCGGTCTCGCAGGGCAACAAGCGCCGCATCGAGGCGTTGCGCCAGCGCCGGGCCGAGCGCGAAGCCAAGGAACTCAGCTCCATGTCCGAGTTGGGCAAGAGCCTGAGCAAGGTGACCCTCACCCTCTCGGTCAAGACCGGCGACGAGGGCAAGATGTTCGGCAGCGTGACCTCCGGGTCGATCGCCGACGCCCTCAAGACCCAGTTGGACGTGGCCCTCGACAAGCGCAAGATCCACCTCGACAAGGCCATCCACGCCCTCGGCGAGTACGAGGTCGAGCTGCGCCTCCACCCGGAGGTCCGCTCGTCCATCAAGCTCGTGGTGAAGAGCTCCAACCCGCTGCCTCCGCCCCCGGTCGAGCCCGTCGCCGAGGCGCCGAAGACCGAGAAGCGTTCGTACCGGGGCGGTGCCCGTCCGTCGGGCGACGCCAAGCCGGCCCAGGCCTGAGGCCGCACTGCCGCAGGGAAGGCCTGAGGCCGCGCTGCTTCAGGAGGGTCACCCACCCCCGCACGGCCGCAGGAGCGGCTTGCCCCCTCGAAAGCCCCCTCCGGATTCGTCCGGCTCCGGGGGCTTTTTCGATGACGGGGGGATTGATTCCTCAGACAGGCTCTCAGGCCGTTTCGGCGGCGGGCCCGCTCGGCGGAAGGTTCGTCACCGGACCGCCATCCCGGCCGGCCGAGCCAACCGGTCGAGCGAGGATCCGCTCAGCCGGCAGAGCCTCCAATCGGGGAGCAGGTCCGCGCCAAGCCGCCGGTAGAACCTTAGGGCTGTCTCGTTCCAGTAAAGCACGGTCCACTCCAGGCGTCCGCATCCCCGCTGCACGGCCAAGGCCGCGAGGTGATGCAGCATCGCCTGGCCATGTCCCCGCCCGCGATGTTCCGGACGGACATACAGGTCCTCGAGGTGCAGGCCCGGCTTCGCGAGGAAGGTGGAGAAGGTCGGGTAATGCACCGCGAACCCGACCGGGAGGTCCCCGTCGAGTGCCAGCAGCACCTCGGCGGCAGGCTTCGGGCCGAAGAGGGTCTGCGCGATGCGCTCGCGGGTGGCCTCGACCTCGTCGGCCAGGTTCTCGAAGGACGCCAGGTCGCGGATCCATCCGAGGATGAGATCGACGTCGTCGATGGTGGCGCCACGCAGGACGGTGCTTCCCATGGCTCGAGCCTCGGTCACCGCACCCCGCATCGGCAACGGCCGAGTGGGTCCACCTCCACCCGGGCGGCGGCATCGGCATCCCGGGAATCGGCGGTTTCGCCATCGGGGGCTTCCGGGTCGGCACCCCTTGGATCCACGAGGGCGCCACTCGGGGATTGAGCCCGCAGGCGGCCACCCGTGAGGCTACGCCCACATGTCGATCCACGTGGAGGCCCAATTCAAGGGATGGACCAAGCCAGGCCCCGTCCCTCCGGGAGCCCTCGGGCATGGCCCGGCGACCGAGCCCGGGGAGAGCCTCGATGCCATCAGTGGTCATTTCCGGATCTTCCAGGCCGTCGACGGACACCGTTTCTCGTCCGACGATGTGCTGGCGGCCTGGTATGGCACGCAGGGGTGCCCGTCCGCCGGCACGGTCCTCGACCTGGGCAGCGGCATCGGCACGGTGGGCATGATCGCCGCCTGGCGCCTGCCGCAGGCCCGGTTCGTCACGGTGGAAGCCCAGCCCGACAGCGTCCGGCTTGCCCGAAAGTCCGCCGCATGGAACGGCCTGAACGGCCGGTACGACCTCCGCGAGGGCGACTTGCGGGACCCGTCGATCCTGGGACCGGACGAGCGGTTCGACCTGATCCTCGGCAGCCCGCCGTACTTCCCCGTGGGCACGGGCGTCGAGAGCGGGCACCCGCAGAAGCTGGCCTGCCGCTTCGAGCTCCGCGGCACCGTCGCCGACTATGCCGCCACGGCCGCGCGCCATCTGGCCCCGGGCGGGGTCTTCGCCTGCGTGTTCCCCATCCGGCCGGCCGACCAGCTGGAGCGCGTCCGGACCGCGGCACGTTCCGCCGGGCTGGCGCTCCAGCGGATGAGGCCGGTGATCCTCCGCGAGGGCGACGAACCCCTGCTTGGGCTGTTCCTGATGAACCGGGCCACGGACCTGCCGGCACGCCTGCGCGAGGATCCGTGGATCGAGCCCCCGCTCGTCATCCGCCGTGCCGATGGCTCGATCCATCCCGAATACTCGGTGGTGAAGCTCTCGTTCGGCTTCCCGCCGTGATCCGCCGCCCGGGGCATCCCGTCGCCGTCCCGGCTCAGTGCCCGTCGTGCTCCCGGATGTATTCCTGCCGCAACCCGAGAGCCTCGGGGGCGTGGAGCACGAGCATCTTCATGCGGATGTCGGCGGGCACCGTCGCCGCCGTGAGCCTCGACACGGCCACCATCAGCCCGATGGCCATCGGCACGCACCAGATGGCCGGTTGCTCGCAGAGGATGCGCAAGAGCGGGTGGGCCGCCCAGAAACCGGCCAGCGGCAGCCAATTCAGGTCTGAGAAGTTGGTCAACGCGACCGTCAGCAGGGCGCAGATCCCGCCGGTGAGCATGCCCGTGGCGGCCCCCGTCATGGTCATGCCGCGCCACCACACGCTCATGAAGAGCAGCGGGAAGTAGCTCGCCGCGGCGATGGCGAAGGCCTGGCCGACCATGAAGTTGATCTGCAACTGCTCGACAAAGCAGCCGAGCAGCGTGGACACCGTGCCCAGCAGCACCGCGCACCACTTGAACATCCGCATCCGCTCCTGCGCCGTGGACTGTGGCCGGAGGATGCGGCCGTACACATCGTGGGCCAGCGCCCCGGTCATCGAGACCAGCAGGCCGCTGAAGGTGCTCATGAAGGCGGCGAACGCCCCGGCGCAGGTCATGCCCGAAAGAATGGACCCCCAGGGCAGCGATTCGGAGCCTCCCAAGACCGTGTCGAGGGCCTTCGGCAGCTCGAGCACGATCTTGTCGGTGCCCTTGGCCCCGCTGCCTTCGTACAGCGCCGGCAGGAGGTTGCGTCCCATGGCCCCGAACACCGGCGGAAACACGTAGAAGACGCCGATCAGGATCATCACCCACATCGTGGTCCGCTTGGCCGCCACGCCGTCGGGATTGGTGTAGAAGCGCACCAGGATGTGCGGCAGCCCCGCCGTCCCGCAGACCAGGGCGATGATGAGCGAGTAGGTGTAGAGCAGGGCGTAGGGCCGGGACGCTTCCTGGTCCAGCTTGGCGGCCTTCGCGGCCTTGCTGGTCAGCGGTCCGAAGGGGTTGAGCCAGGCCGGGTCGGCGGGGGCCTTCGCGGGCAGCGGGGCGCGCTGGACTCCGGCCGGATCCGTCCGGGAGGAGCCATCGGCCGATCCTCCGGCAAGCCCCGCCGGGGCGGAGACCGTCGCCACCGCCGGGCCGGAGGCATTGGCCTCGAGGTGCCGGCCATAGTGCCCGTGCACGGCCATCAGCACGAACACCGGCACCGAGATGGCGAACATCTTGGCCCAGTATTGGAAGGCCTGCACCAGCGTGATGCCTTTCATGCCGCCGAGGGCCACGTTCAGGGTGATCACCGTACCGACCACCACGACCCCGGCCCAATACGGGAAGCCCTTCAGGATGCCGCCATCCGCGCCGTGCGGCGCCAGGAACTCGAGCGCTCCACCCCGGAAATCCACCTCTTGGAACACGTAGGCCAGCGTGGTGCCTGCGCCCTTCATCTGGGGCATCGTGTAGAAAAACCCGATGAACAGCACGAACACCACGGCGATCTTGCGGAAGAGCGGCGAGTCGTACCGGCCCTCGGCGAAGTCGGGTATCGTGTAGGCCCCGAAGCGCCGCAGCGGGCCCGCGATGAAGAGCAGCAGGAACAGGTACCCGCAGGCGTAGCACACCGGGTACCACAACGCATCGTAGCCGCTGGACATCACCATGCCGGCCACGCCCATGAACGAGGCGGCCGACAGGTACTCGCCCGAGATGGCCGAGGCGTTCCAGCCCACCGAGACGCCGCGCCCGGCCACGAAGAAGTCCGAGGCGCTCTTGGCCCGGCCTGCCGCCCAGAACCCCATGC
The DNA here is from genome assembly GCA_016871615.1 of Verrucomicrobiota bacterium. GTDB lineage: Bacteria > Verrucomicrobiota > Verrucomicrobiia > Limisphaerales > UBA9464 > SXXZ01. The sequence continues at coordinate 94,841 of VHCX01000001.1, read as the reverse complement.
CGACGGTCACCAGGACCGTCAGGGCACTCAGGGAGACGATCCAGGGATCGACCGCGGCAAGCAGGGGCAAAGGCATGTGGAAGAAGGTGCGAGGACGGTTGCCTGCGAAGCTATCGACCCGCCTCGACGCGGGTCAATCTTGGCTCAGGCGAGGATCGGGCGGATCACCTCGCCGTGGACGTCGGTGAGGCGTCGATCCACGCCGTTGTGGCGGAAGGTCAACCGGGTGTGGTCGATGCCCAGCAGGTGCAGGATGGTGGCGTGGATGTCGTACACCTCGGTGACGTTGGAGCGGTCGGCCGGCTTGTAGCCCCACATGTCGCTTTCGCCATGGGTGATGCCGCCACGGATCCCTCCTCCGCACAGCCAGTTGGTGAAGACGAACGGGTTGTGGTCGCGGCCCTTGCCGCCTTGGGCGCAGGGCATGCGGCCGAACTCGGTGGTCCAGAGGATGATGGTGTCGTCGAGCAGGCCGCGTTGCTTGAGGTCCTCGATGAGGGCGGCGATGGGCTTGGCCATGCCCATGGCCAGCGGGCCATGGTCCTGGGCGATGTTCTCGTGCGAATCCCAGTTGCGACGGGGGAAGCTGTTGTCGTTGCCCGACCAGATCTGCACGAATCGCACCCCCCGTTCGATGAGCCGGCGGGCCGTGAGGCACTTGCGGCCCATGATGTCGATCTCCTCGGGCGCGTTGATCTCCGAGGGCCACTTCCGGGTGGTGTTGTCGATGCCGTAGGCCTCCTGGATCCACGCCGGTTCCCGCGAGAGGTCCAGTGCCTCGGGCGCGGCCAACTGCATGCGCGCAGCCAGTTCGTAGGTGCGGATGCGGGCCTCGAGGCGCTGGTCTCCGGGGCGTGAAGTCGCGTGGATCCGGTTCAACCGCTCGAGGGTGGCCAAGCCGTCGGTCTCGGAACTCGCGGTGATGAATCCGCTGTCGGCCGGCGGGAAGAGGGCCTCGATGGGATGGTCGGAGCCCACCCGGATGAGGGTTCCCTGATGCTCGGCGGGCAGGAAGGCCGAGTCCCAGTTCTTGGCGCCGTTGGAGGGCATGCCCCGCAGGTCGGGCATCACCACGAAGGTCGGGAGGTTCTCGTTGAGCGAGCCCAGTCCGTAGCTGGTCCAGCATCCCATGCCGGGGAATCCCGGGGTCAGGAAGCCGGTGGCCTGCAAGAGGGTCGCCTGCGAGTGCACGCCGCTTTTGCCGACCAGGTTGTGGATGAAGGCGATGTCGTCGACGCAGCGGCCGAGCGAGGCCACGACCTCGCTGAGGTGCTTGCCGCACTGTCCATGGGGCCGGAATTTCCAAGGCGAGGCGAAGGTCGCCCCGAGGCCGTCCTGGAAGAGTTCCACCGACTCGCCCGGATCCCACTTCTCGCCATGGTGCTTCTCGAGGAAGGGCTTGTAGTCCCAGAGGTCCACGTGGCTGGCCGCGCCGGCCATGAAGAGTTGGATCACCCGCTTGGCCCGGGGGCGCGTTGGCGGCGTCTTGGCCGCCGAAGTCGTGGCCACCGGACCGGCTAGGAGCGCCTCCTGTTGGAGCATCGACGCGAGGGCGATGCCGCCCAGACCGCCGCCTGAGCGCCACAAGAACTCACGGCGCGAGACCGGGGCGTTGCCGGTCGGGCGATGCCAGGGCGAGGGCTGGGACATGCAGGGACGAGGGTTACGGTTCGAAGGTGACGGGGTGGAAGGTGCCTGCAATCCGATCCCTTGTCGACGCCGAGGGGTGCCGGACCCCGTTGGAAATTGCGGGGGCTCCTGGGAGAGCAGGCCCGTCGGAGGGCGGTTTGTGTCAATAGTGAGGACCGACCCCATTGGAGTCAGTGCTTCCCGAGGGAGCCGGCGAGGGTGAAGATCGGCAAGAGGAGACCCAGCGCGAGGAAGCCGATGCCGGCGGCAACGAGGCAGAGGATGACAGGCTCGATGAGGCGGACCGACTGGTCGACCTGCTGGTTGGTGCGGCGCTCGACGGTGTTGGCGATCTGGAGCAGCACCTTGTCGAGTTTGTTGGACTCCTCGGCCACGGTGATCATGGCCATGATCTGGTCGGGGAAGAGCCCGCCTTGCGAGAGCGGGCCGGAGAGCGATTTGCCGTCGCGGATGCTCTCGGCGGCGATGGCGATCTTCTCGCCCAGCAACCGCGAGCCGGTCGCGTCCTTGGCGATCTTCAACGCTCCCAGCATGGGCACGCCGTTGGCCAGCATGGTGCCGAGGATGCGGCAGAACCGGGTGATCGCCAGCATCTTGAGGGCGGTGCCGACGACGGGCACGCGGTGCTGCCAGATCTCGAGGGTCCGGCGCGAGGACTCCTTGCTCAAGGCCGAGACGATGGCAGCCACGAGGGCCGCCAAGGCCACGGCCACCACGTACCAGTAGCTCCGGAGCACCGTGCTGGCCCCGAAGAGCAGCACGGTGGGCAAGGGCTTCTGGGCGCCGGCCAGCAGCGGCTCAAACTTGGGCACAAAGAAGATCAACGCCCCGGCCATGACGGTGGCTCCGAGGGCCGAGAGCAGGGCGGGGTAGATCATGGCGCCCATCACCTTGGCGCGCAGTTCGTCGAGGCGCTCGAGGAACTCGGAGAGGCTGCGCAGCACGTCCTCCAGGAACGAGGCCCGCTCGCCGGCCTGCACCATGGAGGTGTGCAGCGGCGGGAAGACCTCGGGGAAACGCTGCAGCGCATCCGTCAGGGTCTTCCCGTCGGCCACGCCCGAGCGCACCTCCTTGAGGATGGCCTTGAGCTGGGCGTTGACGGTGGAGCGGATCAGCGAATCCAGGGCCCTCAGCATGGGCACGCCCGAGCCGATGAGGTCGGCCAGTTGGCCATACATCAGGCCGATGTCGCGGCTCGAGACCCGCCGCCGGCGCGATTTCGAGGCGTCGGCCGAGGCGATGTCGACCGGGAACAGGCTCTTCTCGCCCAGCATCCGCACGGCGGCCGCCTCGCCCTCGGCCTCGAGGTGGCCGGAGACCTGTCGGCCCCCGGGATCCAGCGCGGTGTAGCGGAACTTGGGCATGTTCGGGTCAGAGGGCGGTGCAGGTCAGGACCTCGTCCACCGAGGTGATGCCTTGCCGGACCTTGATCCAGCCGTCCTCGCGGAGCAGGCGCAGGCCCGTGCGGCGGCCCGATTGGATGAGCTTGGGGGCCGATTCGCGGGCCACGATCATCTGGGCGATCTCCTCGTCGATGCTCAGCAGCTCGTAGAGGCCCGAGCGGCCGCGGTAGCCGGTCTTGCGGCAGTTCTCGCAGCCCTCGCCCCGGAACAGATGCTCGCCGGGCTCGACCGAGAAATCCCGCGGGAGCTTCGAGCGGTCGGGGTCGTAGGGCACCCGGCACTTGGGGCAGATCTTGCGCACCAGGCGCTGGGCCATGGCCCCGGCGAGGCTGCTGGCGATGAGGAAGGGCTCGACGCCCATGTCGATGAGGCGGGTGGCGGCGGAGGCCGAGTCGTTGGTGTGCAGCGTGGACAGCACCAGGTGGCCCGTCAGCGAGGCTTGGATGGCGGCCCGGGCGGTCTCGACGTCGCGGATCTCACCGATCATCACCACGTCGGGATCGTGGCGCAGGATCGCTCGCAGTCCGGCCTCGAAGGTCATGCCGACCTTGTGGTCGACGGGGATCTGGTTGACCCCCTGGAGGTGGTATTCGACCGGGTCCTCGACCGTGAGCACCTTGAGCGTCGGGCCGACGATCTCATTGAGCGAGGCGTAGAGCGTGGTGGTCTTGCCGGAGCCGGTCGGGCCGGTGACCAGGACGATGCCGTGGGGGCGCTCGATCAGGCCGCGGAAGCGTCCGTAGGTCTCCGGATCCATGCCCAGTTGGGGCAGGGTGAAGAGGACGTTGGCCTTGTCGAGCAGACGCATGACCACGCCCTCGCCGAAGAGCATTGGGATGACCGACACGCGGACGTCGATCTGCCTGCCGCCCACGTTGAACTTGATGCGGCCATCCTGCGGGATGCGGCGCTCGGCGATGTTCAGGTTGGCCAGGATCTTGATGCGCGAGATGATGGCCGCCTGGAACCGGTTCATCTGCGGCGGCACCGAGGCCTCGTGCAGCACGCCGTCGATCCGGTATCGGATGGCCATCTGGTGCTCGTAGGGCTCGATGTGGATGTCGCTGGCCCGCTCGTGCACGGCCTCGACGATGATCTCGTTGACCAGTCGGATGACCGACGCCTCCTGCGCCATCTCGAGCAGGTCCTCGCCGCCGCCCCCGGACACCGGGCCGCTGGGCTCGTCGTCATTGGCGGCCAGTTCGTCGAGCGTGTCGCCGCCCAGGCCGTAGTGCGTCTTGATGAGCTTCTCGATGTCGTCCTTGGTCGCCAGCACGGTGTCGACCTGGAGGCCGGTCGTCATCCGGACGTCGTCCATCGCGTAGAGGTCGAACGGATCGCTGGTGGCCACGCGCAGGGTGCCGCCGTCGCGGGCAATGGGCACGATGCGCTTGCGGAAGACGACCTTCGTGGCCAGCGCCTGGAGGATGTCCGGGGGGATCTCGGTGGCCGAGAGGTCCATCAGCGGCAGCATGAGCTGCTCGGCCATGAGTCCCAGCACCTCCCGCTCGGTCATCAGGCCGAGCTGGACGACGGCGCGATCGAGGCGCAGCCCCTCCGACGCCTCCAGGCGTTTGGCCTCGGCGATCTTGTCCTCGGGAAGGAGCCCGTTCTTGCGCAGCAGATGTTCGAAGGTCACGTCAACCGGGGGCTGTGGGAATCCATGGGATCGTCGTGTCCGGTCATTCCTGCCATCCGGCGGCGCCCGGGACAACCACAGATGCCGGACTCCGACGCCGGGCGGGGCGATGGTGTTCAGGGCATTTGCCGGGTCCGGCCCACCGGTCGGCGTGCGCCGTGGCGGGGGGCAGCGAAACTGCTGGCTCGCCGACGGGTTGGCTCCACACTCGGACCGGCATGGCCGAGCGCCCGCTCACTTCCCTCAACAAGGCCGACGCCACCCTCGAGGTGGCGTTGCGGCCGGCCGCCTTCGCGGAGTTCACCGGCCAGGCGAAGGTCAAGGAGCGGCTCGAGATCGCCGTGGAGGCGGCGCTGCGGCGCAAGGAGCCCCTCGACCACATCCTGCTCAGCGGCCCCCCGGGCCTGGGCAAGACCACCCTGGCCAACATCCTCGCCGGCGCCATGGGCGGGACGATGCGCGCCACCAGCGGCCCGACCATCGAAAAGGCCGCCGACCTCGCCGGCCTGCTGACCAACCTGTCCGAGGGCGACGTGCTCTTCATCGACGAGATCCACCGACTCCAGAAGACCATCGAGGAATACCTCTATCCGGCGATGGAGGACTTCAAGCTCGACATCATCATCGACCAGGGGCCGAACGCGCGGAGCGTCCGCCTGAGCCTGCCGCGCTTCACGCTCATCGGCGCGACCACGCGCAGCGGCCTGCTCAGCGCGCCATTGCTGACCCGCTTCGGCATCCGGGAGCGCCTGGACTACTACACGGCCGAGCAGTTGCGGGGCATCGTCCTGCGCGGGGCCGGCCTGATGGGCGTGGAGACCGACTCCCAGGGCGCCATGGAGATCGCCCGGCGCAGCCGTGGCACGCCCCGGATCGCCGGCAACCTCCTGCGCCGCGTGCGCGACTACGCCCAGGTCCGGGCCGACGGACGGATCACCGCCGACATCGCCGGGAAGGCCCTCGAGATCCTGGAGATCGACTCCGACGGCCTCGACGAGATGGACACACGCCTGCTGGAGGCGGTGATCGTGAAGTTCGGCGGAGGCCCGGTCGGGGTGAGTTCGCTCGCGGTGGCGGTGGGCGAGGAACCTGACACCCTGGAGGAGGTCTACGAGCCCTACCTCATCCTCGAGGGGTACCTCCAGCGAACCCCGCAGGGCCGCATCTGCACCGAGAAGGCCTACCGCAAGCTGGGGCTCACCCTCGGCCGCTCGGCCGGTCAGGGACGACTGCTCTGAAGGGTGCCAGGATTGCCGGGGGGCACGTCCTTGCGGTCGCCGCCGATCGGGGCCGGGAGGTCGACCCAGCGACTGCGGAACGATGGCGCGCCCTGGGTGTCCTTGTGGCTGTCGTCGCTGCACAGCAGCAGCCGACGCACCGGTCGTTCCGGGGGCACGGCGACGGCCTCGACGTGGAGATGCTTGAGGCCGGGCAGGTCCAAGGCGACCGGAGTCTGAACGCCGCCGCCCCAGCGGTAGATGCGTGTTCCCTTCTGGTCGCCCCCGGTCGCTCCGGCCACCAGGATCCATTCGGAACCCGTCCAGGCCATGTCGCGCAACCCCCGGCCGCCGAGATCCAGCAGGGTCGGTGGGCCGAACCGCGGTGTGTGTCCCTCCAGCACGCGGTCGGGGTTCTGCAGCGGCACGAGGATGGCGCGCCCCTTGGACAACGGGCCGCGGAAGCCGATCCACAGGGACCCGGCCGGCCCGGCCGCCAGCGCCTCGATGCTCAGGCCCCCCTTCGAGTCGGGTGCCTGGCTCGAGGCCCCGGCCAATGCCAGCGCGGCCAGTCCGGGATCGGCGAGCATCGCGCTCACGAGGCCCGAGGAGGCCTTGCCGACGGCGCGCCAGCGGGGGCCCTCGGGTGTCAGGTCCACCTCGGTGGCAAAGAACCGGTGCCGGTTGGGACGGAACTTCCCGTCCTTGTTGCGCCCGTGCGAACCGATCCAGTAGAGGCGCGAGCCCACCCGGGCCGCCCCCTCGAGATCGCACTCAGGATTGCCCCGCCCGAGGTCCAGTCCGGGTGAGGCGTCCCAGGCGCTGAGCGCCGAGCCGCCGGTTTCGGCATCGTACACGCGCAAGCGGTTGTCCTCGTCGCTGGCCACCACGACCCGGCGGGCGTCCAGGAAAATGGCCGCAGACGCGCCGCTCATGCCGAGGTGCCGGGCGCCGGCCGGGCCCGACTCCTTCTCCTTGGCGACCAGCGTTCCCAAGGCGCTCCCAAGCACCAGGAGGATGCCGAGGCGGCGTACGGTCGGTGTCATGTGGTTCCAAGGGTAGCGGCTGCCGTCACCGGGTAAAGGTGGGCTGTGGTCGATCCGTGGCCCAACCAGCCCATTACTTGTCCCCGGGCCGTTCGGGAGTAGGCTTATAAGCATGGTGATGGATGTGTCGGGTAGTTCCCTGCGGCAGCGGGTCTGGGATGGCGCAAGGATCGACGCGTCCGAGGCGCTGGCGCTGTACGCGCTGCCCCTGACGGAACTGGCGGCCTTGGCCGACCGCCGCCGGCGGTTGTCCCGGGGGGAGGCGTACCGCGGGCGCGGCGCACAGACCGTGTCCTACATCGTGGACCGCAACGTCAACTACACCAACGTCTGCAACGTCTACTGCAAGTTCTGCGCCTTCTGGCGCTCGGAGAAGGACGCCGATGCCTACGTCCTCACCCTCGACGAACTGGACCGCAAGATCGAGGAGACCCTCGCCCTCGGCGGCACCCAGATGCTCCTTCAGGGCGGGCACCATCCGAAGCTCACCAAGCAGTGGTACCTCGACCTGCTGCACCACGTGCGCTCCAAATACCCCGGCTTCAACGTCCACGGCTTCAGCCCGAGCGAGTTCGTGGCGTTCTCCGAGTTCTTTGATGAGCCCGTGGAGTCGGTCCTGCGCGACTTCGTGGCGGCGGGGTTGGGCAGCCTGCCCGGCGGGGGCGGCGAGATCCTGGTGGACCGCGTCCGCAAGCGCATCGCACCCCTCAAGGCCGACACGGCCCGGTGGATGGGCGTGATGGACATCGCCCACCGGCTCGGCCTGGCCAGTTCGGCGACCATGATGTTCGGGCACGTCGAGACCGTGGCCGAGCGCATCGAGCACCTCGAGGTCGTGCGTGCCCAGCAGGACGTCTCGCTGGGCCGACTGGTCGAGGCCGGACGGTTGGCGGCTGGAGGGACCCCGGCGGAACGGTCGGCCGCCTATGCGCAGGCCCTCGAGGAAGGACGACTTGGCGGCGGAGCCTTCACGGCCTTCATCGCCTGGACCTTCCAGCCCGAGAACACCGTGCTTAAGGCGCCGACGGTCGGCTCCCACGAGTACCTCCGCATGCAGGCCCTAAGCCGGATCTACCTCGACAACGTGCCCAGCGTCCAGAGTTCCTGGGTCACGCAGGGGCCGGAGGTGGGGCAGGTGGCCCTGCTGCACGGGGCCAACGACCTCGGGTCCATCATGATCGAGGAGAACGTCGTCAGTTCGGCCGGCACCACCTTCCGCATGGGGGTGGCCGACATGCGCCGACTGATCTCCGAACTGGGCTTCGAGCCGGTGCAGCGCGACAACTGGTACCGGCCGGTCCCATCGCCGGCCTGAGGCCATGTTGTCGGGCGCTCGGCTCGGGAACCCCGCTTCAGAAGTTGAAGTAGATGAAATCCACCCGTGCGCCGGCGTAGGCCAGGATGAGCAGCAGGCAGGCCAGCGCGAGCAGCCACTGGACCTTCAACGGCAGCTCGGCGAAGCGGTTTCCCTCCAGCGTGCGGGCCAATGGCCACTGCACGAGGGCGAACAGGACAAGCCACTGCGACAGCGACGACGGGATCCTCGAGGTCGTCCACGGGTGCGGCCAAAGCCGAGCGAGGTATTCCCAGGCCATCTCGGGCGTCGGTGTCCGGAAGAACACCCACAGCAGGCAGACGCCGTGGAAGACCAGCACGGTCCGGACGACCCGGACCCACCGTCGGTCCCGGCCTGGCAGTGAAGGCGCATGGCGCTCGGCCACCAGCCAAAGCCCGTGGCCAAGGCCCCACAGCACGAAGTTCCAGCCCGCACCGTGCCAGAGGCCCGCCAGGGTCATCGTGGTCAGCAGATTGAGGTCGCGGCGGTGCCGGTTGCCGCCCAGCGGGATGTACACGTAGTTGCGGAACCACCCGGAGAGGGTGATGTGCCACCGTCTCCAGAACTCCTGGAGGCTGGCCGACCGGTACGGCGTGTCGAAGTTCAGCGGCAGGACCAGCCCGAAGAGGGCCGCGAGCCCGACCGCCATCGTCGAATAGCCCCAGAAGTCGGCATAGAGCTGGAACGCATAGGCATAGAGGCCGGTCCAGGCGGCCGTCGTCGTCAGCCGGGCGGGGTCCCGGAAGGCCTCGTCGGCGAACTGCGCCAGCACGTCGGCCACGCCGACCTTGAGCGCGGCGCCGGCCAGCACGAGCCAGATCCCCCGGTGGAACCGCGCCGCATCGAAGGTCACCGCCTCCCGCAACTGCGGCAGGAACTCCCTAGCCTGCACGATCGGCCCGGCGATCAGCTGCGGGAAGAAGCACTTGAAGACCGCGAACCTCGCCAGCGAGGTCTCCGCAGGCACCTCGCCACGGTGCACGTCGATCTGGTAGGCGACGACCTGGAAGGTGAAGAACGAGATGCCCAGGGGCAGGAGGGCCGGCGGCCGGGGGATTTCCACGCTCCACCCCAGCATGGCCAGCAACGCCACCACGTTCTCCGCGAGGAAGGCCGCGTATTTGAACCATCCGAGGACCGTGAGGTTGCCGGCGACGGCGGCGACCAAGAGCCCGGTCGAGCGCCGCCGCGACTGGAGCCGGCCCAGGGCGAAATTGAAGCCGATGGTGAAGAGCAGCAGGAAGACGCTTGGCCAATGATGGTACCCATAGAACACCAGCGAGGCGACCAGCAGCCATCCGAGCCGGACGGACTGCGAGGACGTGATCCAGTACAGCCCGAGGGACGGCAGCAGCAGGGCGAGGAAGGTGAGCGAATTGAAGATCATCAACGGTTCTCCAGCGCGTCGGCCACCCGCTCTCCCAGCGCCTGCGAGTAGTGGGCCCGGCCCTCCCGGTTGAGGTGTCCGGCATCCTTGAAGAACGCCTCCGGGGGTCGGGCCGCCGTGAAGTCCCAGACCTCGCAGCCGCTTCGGCGGGCCACCTCGGCGAACAGCGGCTTGAGGTCCCGACGTTCCGGCGCGTCGGCCGCGTGCTCCGACAGCGGGGGCACCGCAAAACGGACGCCGACGCCGTGCGAGCGGAACCTGCGGGCCACCTCGGCCAGTCGGTCGGCGACCTGGTCCGCGGACGGGTCCAGCGACCGCCGGGGCGCATCCCCGGTGAACCGGCCCGGGGTCCAGGGCGAGGGATCGAAACCGGTGGCGGGGGGTTCCCTGCGGCCGAGCCAGGACGCGAGCTGCTGGCTTCCCTTGGTCTCCCAGCCGCCGAGGGCGTCGCCGAAGACGAGCAACGCGGGCAGCCTCCCGAGTCCGTCCCCCAGCAGGGCCTTGCGGTGACGCACGAGGGCGACGTGTCGCATCGTGCGGCCGAGGCGCTCCTCAAGGGTCTTCGGAGCCACAAGGGTCTCCTCCCACGGCGCTGGATCGTTGACGATCTGGGGGGCGGAAAGCTCGATCACCACGAGGCGCAGGTCCGGCCGGAATCCGAACCGGGGCACCAGGGCCACCAGCGACTCGAGGCTTGATCCGGTGAAGGCGGCGTTGAACCCGGGCACCCGACCGAGCCCGGGCGACCTCTCCTCGATCGCCCGGCCGACGAGGTCGGGGTTGACGCCGTCCTGGGTGCGGGAGGTGCCCAGGAAGATCACGCCCACCTCCGGGCGGCGGGCGAGGATCGCCGCCTTGGTGAGCGCCCGATGGCTGGCGGCCTGGAAGATCGGCTCCCGGAGGCGCATCGTCCCTTCGATCGCGCCGAGTATCCCCAGCAATCCAAGCAGGAACCTCCCGAGCCGCCTGGCCGCAGGGCCAGGGAGGGCCAAGGGGCTCGGATCCTGCGCGGGCTTCATCGGAGAGGGTCCGGGAATACCGCCGCGGACTCCCCGGGACCATGCAAAACGGTCCGGCGGCTGCCTGAGGACCGTGGTTGGACCGGGACGTCGCCGGGCGCCGGCGCTTCGCCGGAGCCCAGGTGCCTGGCCTGCCGTCGGGGCAGTCGGCTCGAGCGCCGCGGCGTTTCGGCCATCCCGGCGAACGGCTCGAGCCAGGCGGGCAGGTCGATCCGGCCGGGACGACGCCAGTCGCGGGCCATCGCCGGACCGAACCGGTCGGCCGGGATCCCCCGCACCGTCACCGCCCAGCGCCACAGCAGGTCGTACTGCCGGGGCAGCGCGATGCCATGGCCCTGGACGCCCTGCGAATGCAGCCAGTCGCTCCAGGCCAGCATCGCCCGGAAGGGCGAGCCGGTGCCGGGCGGCGAGCCGGTGCCGGGCGGCGAGCCGGTGCCGGGCGGCGAGCCGGTCCCCGACCCGTCCGGCTCCCAAAGCATCGGCAGGCACTCCACGAAATTGCCGCTGTTGCCGAAGAGGTCCCAGAACCGGGAGAAGCGCCTCAGGCGGGCCAGCGTGCCGAAGTCCATCGTGCGGGTGGACAGCACCTCGTAGGGCGGGTTCGGGTTGTAGACCATCGCCCATTCCGCATCGTGACGGACGATGGGGGTGCCGCGCAGGCGTTTGAGGATCCCCACCTGGATCTCCTGCGGGCCCAGGGCCACCAACGTGTCGAACCCCCGGCCGAAGGCCTCGAGGGTCTCGCCGGGCAGTCCGGCGATCAGGTCGGCATGGAGGTGAACCCCGCTGTGCCGCCGCAGCCACCGGAAGTTGTCCGCCAGGCGTTCGTGGTTCTGGCGCCGGCCGATGCGGGCCTCGACCTGCGGATCGAGGGTCTGGATCCCCACCTCGAACTGCAGGGCGCCCGGCGGAAACCGAGCGATGAGTTCGCGCAGTTCGGCCGGCAACCGGTCGGGGATCAATTCGAAGTGCACGAACAGTTCCGGGCTCAGGCGCTCCAGGAAGAACCCCAGGATCCGGCGGCCGGTGGCCAGGTTCAGGTTGAAGGTCCGGTCCACGAACTTGAAGCGGCGCAGGCCCCGGTCGTGCAGCCGCTGCATCGACGCGAGGAAGGGCTCGAGCGGGAACTGGCGCACGGGGATGTCGAGCGAACTCAGGCAGAACTCACAGGTGAAGGGGCAGCCGCGCGAGGCCTCCACGTAGACCACGCGGTGATCGAGGTCCCGGTCGTCGTACAGGCCGTAGGGGTCGGCCAGTGCGGCCACATTGGGCACGGGGGCCGCGATGAGCCGGGGCGGCCGCGGCGCCGATCCCGAGAGCAGGTCACGGCACAGCGCGGCGAAGGCGAGGTCGGCCTCGCCGGTGATCACATGGTCGGCCAGCGCGATGATCGGTTGGCGGTCCCATTCGTGGCTGACCTCCGGGCCGCCCAGCACCAGGACCAGGTCCGGCCGGAGCCGGCGGAGGATGCCCACCAGCTCGAGGGTCCGGTCGGCGTTCCAGACGTAGACGCCCAGGCCCAGGATCCGGGGCGCGGCCGCCAAGAGCGCCTCGGCGATGTCGAGGGGCCGCTGGTTGATGTCGAACTCGAGGATCGCCGTCCGGTCCGAAAGGTCCCCCAGGTTGGCCAATAGGCAGCGCAACCCGAAGGAGGCATGCAGGTACTTCGCGTTGAGGGTGGACAGGACGATGTCCGGCACGCGAGGCACCCTATCCGGCGGCCGGGTCGTTGTCTGCCGTCGTCGTGCCCGCCGACGCGGCCCCGGCCGTCAAGGTCTCGAGCTTCGCGGCGATGTCGGCCAGCAGGGGCAGGTCCGACTCCGGCCGCCGGGCGCCGCGCGGATGCGGGGCGTCGCACGGGATGAGGCCGCGCAGCTTGAGGAACTGCGCGCAGGTGTGCTTGTAGGCCGGCACCGGGGCCCGGAAGGCCATCATGCCGAGGTACTGCAGCCAGTCGTTCAGCTCGAAGAAGCGGCCATCCCCTGCCGCCCAGGCCCGGTCGCGGGCGGCGAAGGCCTCGACGTGGAAGGCCGAGAGGCCCAGCAGGTAGTCGCTGCCCCATTGCACGAGGTCGATGGCCAGGTCGTTGCCGGTGTAGACGGCGAACTCGGGGCGGACCGCGTCGCGCACCGCCAACCGCCGCCATTCGAGATCCCGGCTCAGGGAGCTGTGCTTGGCGCCGACCAGTTGCGGGACCTCCAGCAGGGCCCGGAACGTGTCGAGGTCCCAGATCCGGCCGAAGGGAACGAACATCGTGCCCAGCTCGAACCCGAGGAACCGGGGCACCGCCCCGCCGACCGTGCGGAACAGCCCGACGGTGCGGTCGCGGTCCCAGGACTGCGTCGCCGAGCAGGGAAAGAGGATGGGCGTGCCGCCGGCCGCCTGGATGGCCACCGCCTCCCGCAAGTAGAGCTCGGCGGGGTCGCCATCGCGTCCCTCGATGTAGGTCCCGGCCACGAAGCGTCGGCCGCGGGCCATCCGGCCGGCCTCGGCCAGAAACTCCGCCCGCTCGGCCGCCGTGAGCAGGTTGGCGTAGCCGGTGTCCATGTTGACGGCCGGGGTGAGGCCGGCGGCCCAGGTGCGCTCCACCAGGGAGGCCCAGTTGTCGCGGTCGGGGCGGCCGTCGGCATGGAACGGCAGCAGCACGGCCGAGATGCCGTCGATCGGGCGGCGGGGCCGAAGCGGGGGGACGGGGATCATGGCGGTCAGGGGGGAGGATCGGCTCAGGAGCGCCTGAGGAGCAACTGGTGGTCGATGCGCTTGGTCTGGTGGTACTCGAGCGGCGGCAGGCTGGTCTCGGTGGGTGAATGGACCTCGTGGAGCATCGCCTTGGCCATGGCCTGAAGTTCCGTCCAGCGCGGCCACTCCAGCGGGGCGGCGTGGGCGATCTGGCGGAGCAGGCTGCGCCACTCGATGATCATCCGGTCGATGTCGCCGGCGCCGAGGAACTCGCTGACGAAGCGCACCTTCGAGGCGGGATCCTCATGGATCCTCCGGACGACCGTCTCGGCCCCGGTGCCGTACTTCGGCGGAAGGCCGGTTTCCAGGTAGCCTTCGATCGACGTGGGCCCATACGCCTTGCGGCAGGCGTGGGCCAGCCGGCCGCCCCACCGGTCGCCGTCGGCGGCGAAGCGGAAGCCCGCGTCGAGGTTGGCCAGGTCGTAGATCAGTTCCTCGAGGGGATAGGCCGTGTCCTCCAGCGCCGCCGCGATGGCCAGCCCGTCGCCGCCGGAGAAGCAGGCCACCACGCGTCCGCGGCGGGTGGGCGCGCCCTGCGCGTCCACCAGGCCGAGCCGTCGCCAGGTCAACGCCGTGCCGGGGGCCGCCGACAACCCGCGGCAGACCTCGGTCCACTCGCAGCGCGCGCAGACTGCCGACAGCACCTCGCGCTCACGCGGACGCCACAAGGCCTCGCCGTGACGGTCGACCGGCACCTTCACGGTCTGCTGTTCGAGGCTCACGAGCACCGTGACCACCTGCTCGTGTTCCACCCAGCGCACCACGGGAAGCCTCTGCTGGTGCAGTTGCTTCTCCAGGCCGGGCTTCAGGTCGGAGGCGAACACCTCGGGTCCGACCTCGCGTCCGTGCCACCGGGTCAGACGACGCACCCACTTGGCCAGCACCAGCCGCCCGTCCGCGAGGCGGTCGGCCACGATCATCGACCGCCCGTACACCGTGCCCTCGGGCGTTTCCTCGAGGGCGGCGAGGCCTCCCTGGCCCACCTTTTCGAGGGCCTCCTGCACCGTCAGGGCCGGGACCAGCACCGGCGGTGTCGCCAGGTCGGGCGGGGGCTCGGTCCCGTCGGCGGTCTCGGCCTGGGGTGGCAGGGTCGTCGGCTTCACGACCACCCGGACCTTGCCCAGCGGCCGCTCCTGCCAGAAGGGATACGGCTCCCACTCTCCGGCCGAGTTGAGCATCTCGCGGTTCTTCTTGCGGACCTGTCGGGCGCGCTCGGCGTCGGTCATCCAGCCGCAGCGGGCCCCGGGCCGCTTCAGGGATTCCTCGACGCCGAGGATGATCGGCTTGGTGGTGAAGAGCCGCTCCTGCACCCGCACGGCTTCCTCGAAGGGGGGCTTGCCGGCGTCGGCGGCCGCGGCCATCAGGCCGAGCAGGGCGCTCCAGTCCACCATGCCGGAGCGGGCCAGCGCGCAGGGGTGGCCGTCGCGCATCCGCAGCTCGTTGGCGCTCACCAGCACGTAGCCCGTTTCGTCGAGGCCGCGTCGTCCGGCACGGCCGAACATCTGGAGGACCTCGTCGCCACGCAGCGGGATCTCGCGGCCCTCGCGCTTGTACTGCGCGGCCGTGATGGCGACCGACCGCAGGCTGAAGTTGATGCCCGCGGCCAGGCCCATGGTCGCCACCACCACCCGGAGCTGGCCGGCCTTGGTGAGGGGCTCGATGACCCCGGCGCGCACGGCGTAGCTCAGGCCGCTGTGGTGGTAGGCCACCCGCGACTTGAGCATCTTGGCCAGCGGCTCGCCGACCAGCCGCTTCTGGGCCTCGGTCAGTTGCAAGGGCTGTGGGCAGGGGAGTTGCCGGGCCAGGTCGCTGGCCAGTTCCTCGGCATGCGCCCGGCGGGGCGCGAAGAGCAGGATCGGCCCGAGTCCCTCGGCCAGGGCCTTGGCGCACAACCGGGGCCAGTATCCCCGGATTTCCGGCGGCAGGCGCCAGCTGAGTTCGCCCGCGAAGACCTCGTCGAGCGGCACCGGTCGCACCGTGTGCTGGACGACCTCGACCGACCGGCCGAGCCGCCGCAGCCAGTTGGCCACCTGCCCAGGGTTGGCCACCGAGCCGCTCAAGAGCAGCAGCTGTGTCTGGGGCGGGGCCAGCGCCAGGGCCAGCTCGTAGTTCAGCCCCCGGTCCTCGTCGCCGAGCATCTGGTACTCGTCGACCACCAGCAGGGTGGGACCATCGCCCCGGATGAGGCGGTTCTTCTGCGTCTCCAGCGTGGCCACGAGGATCGGCGCGTCGAGGTTCTCGGCCAGGTCGCCGGTGGCAATGCCCACGTTCCAGCCGCGTGCGCGCCACTCGGCCAGCTTGTCGTTGGCCAGCGCGCGGGTGGGCACGGTGTAGATGGCCTGCCCGCGGTTCTTTCCGGCCTTGGACCACAGCTCGAAGACCAGGGTCTTGCCCGCCCCGGTCGGCGCGTGGATGACCACGTCCTTTCCGGCCCGGAGCGCCGAGACGGCCTCCTGTTGCCACAGGTCGGGCACCACGAACTGCTGGAGCCCCGGTGGCGGTTCGGGCGGCGGGGCGGGTGCGGCAGGAAAGGGCACGGACCGAGACTAGGCCGGTCCGCCCAAAGTACCAACCGTGACGATGGCCGGATGACGACGGCCGGCCGGACCCCGCCCCGGATACCTGGGGGACACCCTCCCGGGCCCGACTTGCGGGTTGAGCCGGCGAGGGCGTTGCGCAAACACTCGGCCCGTGCGTGCTTCAGCGCCTCCAACCTCCCGCCGTGTGGTCGTCAAGCTGGGGACCGGTGTGCTCACCGATGCCTCCAAGCGGCTCGACCTGGTCCAGTTCGCCCAACTGGTGGCCCAGATCGCGCGCCTCCGGGCGGCGGGCCACGAGGTGGTGGTGGTCACCTCCGGGGCCGTCGGGGCGGGCATGGGTGTGCTCGGGTACGAGCGGCGTCCCGGCAGCCTGGCCGAGAGGCAGGCCTGCGCGGCGGTCGGGCAATCCCGGTTGATGGCCCTCTACGAGTCGCTCTTCCGGCATTATGAGCAGCCGGTGGCGCAGGTGCTCCTCACGCACGACGACCTCGCCGACCACACCCGTCACCTCAACGCCCGCAGCACGCTGCTCACGCTGCTCAAGCACCGCGTCCTGCCGATCATCAACGAGAACGACGTGGTGTCCGTCACCGAGCTGAAGTTCGGCGACAACGACCGCCTGTCGGCCCTCGTCGCGAGCCTCCTGCCCGCCGACCTGCTCGTAGTGCTCACCACGGCCGACGGCCTCATCGAGGACTTCGGCAAGCCCGGGGCCCGCCTCCTGGAGACCGTGGAGGCGGTCGATGCGCGCATCGAGGCCATGGCCGGGGGCACCTCCAGCGAGACGGCCACGGGCGGCATGGCCACCAAGATCTCCGCCGCCAAGATCGTGGTCCGGTCGGGCATTCCCATGGTCATCGCGCCGGGACACCGCCACGACGCGCTCGAGCGGATCGTGCGCGGCGAAGCGGTGGGTACCCGCTTCGTGGCGGGATCCGGCAGGCTTTCGAGCCGCAAGCGCTGGATCGCCTTCTACCACCATGCCGAGGGGACCCTGTCGGTCGACCCGGGCGCGGTGGCGGCCCTGCGCGACCATGGGCGCAGCCTGCTCGCCCCCGGCGTGGTCCGGTGTGAAGGCGACTTCCAGGCCGGTCGGGTGGTGAGGATCTGCGACCCCGAGGGCCGGGAGTTCGCGCGCGGCCTTGCCGGAGCCTCGTCGGCCGAGATCCGCTCCCGTTCCCACCCGAAGCCCGAGATCATCCACCGCGACGACCTGGTGGTGCTTTGACCTGCCGTCCGGACCGTCCCCCCGCCCTGGAATCCCCGCCATGCCCAAAGCCCCTTCCCGGAAGCTCGCCCCCATCCGCCAACTGGTGGCGGTGATGGCCGCCCTGCGTGCGCCCGACGGCTGCCCGTGGGACCGCGAGCAGGACCACCGGTCGCTGCGCTCGCACGCGGTCGAGGAGGTGTACGAGCTGATCGACGCCATCGAGGCCGGCGACGACGTCGAGATGGCCGAGGAGCTGGGTGACCTCCTGCTCCAGGTGGTCTTCCATGCCCAACTGGCCGCCGAGCGGGGCGTCTTCGATTTCGACGGGGTCTGCCAGCGTCTGGTGGACAAGCTGGTCCGCCGCCATCCGCATGTGTTCGGTTCGGTGACCGTGGACGGCATCGACCAGGTCTGGGCCAACTGGGAGTCCATCAAGAAGGCCGAGAAGGCCGGTTCGCGGCATGAGCGGAAGTCGGCGCTGGACGGCGTCCCGAGACACCTGCCCGGCCTCCTGCGCGCCCAGAAACTGCTCAAGAAGGCGGCCAAGGCCGGACTGGCGACGGTCGAAGGGACCGGTCCCTCGGGCAAGCCGTCGCCAGCCCGCAAGCCGGCCGGTCGTCGGGGGACGGCCAAGGCGCTGTTCGACCTGGCGGCCCGATGCCAAGAGGCCGGCTGGTCGGCCGAGGAGTTGCTCCGGGCCGAACTCGGCCGGCGCGAGGCGGTCTGGCGGCGGGAGGAACGGCGGCGGGAGGGGGTACGCGTCCGACGCCCGGCGCCCGGCGCATCGGACCGGGCGAGCGCCTGAGGCCGACACCGGAGTCGTCGTCGACGACGGGACGGGGACGGCCCCACGACCTCCGGACGAGGGTCGCTTCCGTGTCTCGGTCGCCACCGGTCCGCGACAGGGTGGGACCAGTGTCCGGAACCCTGGTTTCAGGCCCGTGGTTTCGCTTCTTTCTTTGATTGGCAAGCTTCCTGCAATAGCCTCCGGTCCAATGTCCGCCGGACTTCAGCTCAGCCAACGGCTTTCCCAGCAGATGGTGCTGTCGCCGCAGCTCCAGCACTCGCTGGCGCTGCTGCAGGCCCCCGTGCTGGAACTCAAGGCCATGGTCGAGCAGGAGCTCCAGATGAACCCGGTGCTCGAGGAGATCGGGGCGATGGAGATCGACACCGAGGCCCGCGAATCTCGGGCCGAGGCCGAGGCCGCCGCCGCCGACCCGGCCGAACCTCCCGCCGACGTGCAGTTCGATCCCGCGGTCGAGAAGCCCGACGACGAGCCTGTCGACCGCTTCTCCGAGGACCTTCAGAAACTGCTCAAGCTCGACGAGGAGTGGCGCGAGGTCTTCGCCCAGAACAACACGGTCAACCGGGTCACCCAGGAGGATGAGGAGCGCCGCCAGCACCTCTTCGACTCGCTCACCACCGGTCAGTCGCTCCAGGAGCACCTGCTCGAACACCTGCGGTTCGCCGACCTCGGGGACGAGCAGCGCGAGGTGGCCGAGCTGCTCATCGGCAACATCGACGACCGGGGCTACCTGACCGCCCAGCCCGAGGAGCTCACCTTCTCGACCGGCGTCTCCACCGAGCGCATCCTGGAGGTGCTGGAGGTGTTGCAGACCTTCGAGCCGGCCGGGGTTGCCGCCCGGGACCTGCGCGAGTGCCTGATGCTCCAGATGGAGCGGGCCGGCCGCACGGGCGACCTCGAGTACCTGATCCTCCGCGACCACATGGAGGAGCTCGGCAAGCGGCGGTTCCCGGAGATCGCCCGGCAGCTCGGGATCACCCCGGCCGAGGCCCAAGAGGCCGCCGCCCGCCTGTCGCGCCTCGACCCGAGGCCGGGCTCCGATTTCTCCCGGGATCCGGAGCAGTATGTCGTGCCCGAACTCGAGGTGGTGCGGCGCGTCGTGGACGATCCCGATCCCGCCGTCCAGCCGGGGGACGTCGAGGACGCACCGTCGCTGGCCGAGATCCTCAGCGATCCCGACGACGACGACCCGGTGGTCACGCACCTCCGGTACCGGCTCTCGATCCAGAGCCGTGAGGGGCTGCTCCAGTGGCGGTTCACCGACCGCAGGTCCGTACCCGAGGCGCTCCTGACCGGCCTGGCCGACGACCTCACCCGCATCGTGCGCGGCGAGGAGCGGCTGTATCAGCGGTTCCTCGGTCAGGTCTCCTTCAGCACCGCGGCGGACAGGCGCCTCAAGGCCTGTGCGGCGGCGCTGGTGGCCGAGGAGACCCGCGGGCCCGGGCCGTCGGTCGATGCGCTGGCCGCCGAGCTAAACCGGATCTTACTCGGCGACTTCCTGCCGCTCAGCCAGCGCCGCAAGCGCGTGGAGTACGAGGTGGTCGGCAAGGACGAGTTCCTTCCTCAGTTGCGCATCAGCAGCACCTACAAGGACCTGCTGGCCCAGTCGGAGACCTCGTCCGAGGTCCGTGACTACGTGCGCGAGAAGATCAAGGCGGGCAAGTTCCTCATCAAGAGCCTCAACCAGCGGCAGAGTACGATCCTCGGCATCGGGCGCGAGATCGTGAAGCGCCAGCGGGACTTCATGGAGAAGGGCGTCGAGCACCTCAAGCCCATGACCATGGTGATGGTGGCCGAGGTGGTGGGTGTGCACGAGACGACCGTGAGCCGCGCAGTCTCGGGCAAGTTCATGCGCACGCCGCAGGGCATCTTCGAGATGAAGTTCTTCTTCACCTCCGGCGTGTCGACCGCCGACGGTCAGACCGTCTCGAACACCTCGGTGAAGAACATCCTGGCCGAGCTCATCGCCGGCGAGAACCCGGCCAAGCCGCTCTCCGACCACCAGCTGGTCACCAAACTCAAGGAGAAGAACGTGATGATCGCCCGGCGCACCGTGGCCAAGTACCGGGCCGAGCTCAACGTGCTGCCCAGCCATCTGCGGCGCACCTACCAGTGACCGCCGGCCGGCCGGACCGGGTCGGTGGCAGGGCCGGCGAACCTCACCGGGGGATCCGCGACGGATCCACGACCACGTGCCGGATCTTCTCGCGCTTCCAGGTGTAGGTGAGGTGCACCTTGCCATCACGCGCCTGGATCACCGCCGGGTAGCTCAATTCGCCCGGGTTGCGGGCGAGGTCCGGCTTGCCCGGCTCCTGCGTGCTCTCGAGGTCCACGACCCGGGTCCACTCCCTGCCGTCGGCGGACACGGCCAGGGCGATCACGCTGCGGTTCTCGGCCAGCGGATTGTAGGCCAGCAGCGCCCGGCCGTCCCGGAGGCGCACCGCGTCGATGCCGCTGTTCGGATTGGGCAGGGAGGTCTTCGCCAGGGGGCTCCACGTGCGCCCCTGGTCGCTGCTCCAATGCTCGGCGACCACCTTCTGTCGGGTGCGCACGAGGCTCTGGAGCCGGCCTCCGTCCCACGCCAGCAGCGTGGGCTGGATGGCGCCCCACTGGTCGGCGGTGTTCAGGACCCCGGTCCGGTGCCACTCGGTGAACGGAGGCCTGGACCACTCCATGTGGACGCGCCACCCGGCGTCCTCGGAACTCGATCCGCAGAGCAGGGTGCCGTCGGCCAGGAGGATCGGCTTGTTGCGCACGGGTCCGACCTGCCCATCGGGCAGGCGGCGTGACCTGCCCCAGGTCCGCCCACCATCCTTGGACTCCTTCACCCGGCCCCACCAGGTGTCCGGGCTGGGGCCCACCTTGTAGAAGAGCCACAGGCTGCCGCCGGGCTGCTGCCAGAGCACGGGGTTCCAGCAGGCGTACTGGGGCGTCCCGGCATCCTCGGTGCCCCGGGCCACCTCCACCGGCCGAAGCCACTGGTGCTGCGGCTTGCGCGAGACCCAGATCACCACGTCCTTGGCCCGCTCGGCCGTGCCGCCGAACCACGAGGCGACCAGGCCCTCGGGCGTCTCCTCGATCGTGGACGCGTGCGACGAGGCCGTGGGCGGCTTGTCGGCGAGGAACTGGATCTGGGTCACCGGGGAATTCTGCGCCCCCAAGGCGCACCCGATGACGGCGAAGAGGCAGAGGAACCGGCGGGGCATGGCCTCAGGATGGACGCCGAGCCCCGCCGATTTCCAGCCGCAAAATCCGGTGGCCGAGGGCCGCGGCGACCGGGGAGGAACCGTCCCGCGCGGCGATCACCTCGGCCGGTCGGCGACGCGGAGTTCGCGGAAGTAGGCCTGCAGCGCGTCGAGGACCACCGGTTCGAGGTCGTTGAAGGCCGGCATCCGGGAGTTCGGCTGCACCGACCTCGGGTTGACCACGTACCGGCGGAAGTAGTTGGTGTTCGAGGCCCAGGTCTTGATCAGCAGCCACGGCCGGCCGGACATGGTGCCTCCGAAGTCGTCGTGGCCGTGGCAGGCGAGGCATTCCCGCACGGCGATGGCCTGTCCCTGCCGGGCCAGGGGCGATGCGGTTCCGGGCAGGCGGATCCTTGCGAGGGTGGCGGCGTCGGTGCGGAATTCCAGCCTTGCGACCCCGTGGGGGTAACGCAGCGACTCAGGCCGACCGAGCACGGTCTCCGAAGGACGAGCCGCGAAGTCCGTCGCGAGGATGTAGTACGGCGCCATCGGCAGCTTGTTGATGACGTTGAGGCCCCATGTCTCGGGGCCCTTGCCATCGATCTCCAGGATCAGCAGCGAGCGGAACGCCTCGAGGTAGTCGTTCGGGAATTCCTTGGAGTAGTTGTCGACGCACACCCCGAAGACCACGTCGGCGTCCCTGGCGGACAGGCCGAGGTGCGAGCGCAGGTCGGTGAGCGGGATGCCCCGGTAGACGGCCGGCGCCTTGCGGGTGGGGTCCATCGCGTTGGTGACCGTCGTCAGCGGCAGGGCCAGCAGGCGCTCGCGCGGGATGAACGCCCGCGTGAGCCCCCCGGGCAGGGGGCCGCCCACCTCCAGATCATGCGGCGAGGTCCGGGAGGCCTGCAGGGCCGATCCCAGGACCGGCGTGGGCGATGTCGCCGCCCGTCCTGGCAGGCTGGCGAAGGCGAGGTATGCGATCCCGATGCATCGGAGCAGGAGTTGGGCGAGTGAGGGCATCTGTCGTCCGGTTTGTCTCCATTAGGCCTCGCGGTTACCCGCGGGCAATGCCGAAGTGCGTGCGACGTCGCCGTCGCGAAACTGCCGGTTCGCCAGTACGCCCTGCCTGGTGCAGCCTCGGACGCATGGCGCTCATCGAAGTCCAGGGCCTGACCCGTTCGTTCCGGACCTACAGGAAGGCCCCCGGGTTTTCCGGGGCCCTGAAAGGGCTGTTCCACCGCGAGCATGAGACGGTCTTTGCGGTGAAGGACGTGTCGTTCCGCGTGGAGGAGGGGGAGTTCGTGGGGTTCCTGGGGCCCAACGGCGCGGGCAAGACGACCACCCTCAAGATGCTCGCGGGCCTGCTCTACCCGACGGCGGGCTCGGCATCGGTTCTCGGGTACGTCCCCTGGGAGCGGGCCGACGGCTACCGGCGGCAGTTCGCCCTGCTGCTGGGACAGAAGAACCAGTTGTGGTGGGACCTGCCGGCCCGGGATTCCCTCGAGCTCAACGCCCGGATCTACGGCCTGGATCCGGCGGTGGCCCGGCGCACGGTCGACGAGATGGGCGAACTGCTCGGCGTGCGGGACAAGCTCTCGACGGCCGTCCGCGAGCTGTCCCTGGGCGAGCGCATGAAATGCGAGCTGATCGCCGCCCTGCTGCACGAGCCGAAGGTGCTCTTCCTCGACGAGCCCACGATCGGCCTCGACGTCGTGTCCCAGAAGGTCGTCCGTGAATTCCTGCGCGAACACAACCGGCGGCGCAGGACCACCATCCTGCTCACCAGCCACTACATGGCCGACATACAGGAACTGTGCGACCGCGTCATCATCATCGACCGCGGCACGGTGTTCTTCGACGGGCGCCTGGCCGAGATCCTCGACCGGTTCGCCGGCTTCAAGATCGTCACCGTGACCCTCGAGCAAGCCTCCGGGTTCGCCTCGGTCCCGCTGGCCGAATGGGGCGAGGCGCTCGAGCAGGGGCCCGGGATGGCCCGCCTGAAGGTCCGGCGCGACTCGGTGATCTCGACCTGCAAGGTGCTGCTCGACCGCCTGCCCGTGAAGGACTTCGCCGTCGAGGAGGTGCCGATCGAGGAGGTCATCCGGCAGGTCTTCGAGGCCCGCTGAGCCCCCGGGGCGGAAGTCAACCGCCCAGGCCGGTCCGAAAACTTCCCAAGGGCGCCCCTTTTCAAGCCGGGGGCCTTGTTGTCCAATACGCCGTCTCATGCAGTACAAAGAACCGCCCAAGGGCATCCAGGAACTCATCCACAGCCTCGAAGAGGGGCAGGGGCGGGTCTGGCTCCATCGGTTCATCGTGCTGCTGCTGACCCTCATCGCTTTCGCGCTCTACCATGTCGACGGGGTGAGGAACTTCAGCACGGCCGAGGCCATGGACCTCGCCCAGGTCGGCCGAAGCCTGGCCGAGGGGCGCGGCTTCTCCACCCAGGTGATCCGGCCCCTGAGCCTCCATCTGCAGTCGCCCCGTGCCGTCGCCCAGGGCGTGAACCCCCGCCAGCTTCTCGTGGCGGCCCATCCCGACATCTCCCATCCGCCGCTCTACCCGGCGGTCCTCGCCGGCCTGTTCAAGGGGTTGCCCGACCGGTGGCTCTATGGCGTCGAGGCCGGACCCCGTCAGCGTCCCCCGGCGGAGGTGGCGGTCGGTTGCCTGAATTTCGCGGGGTTCCTGGGCCTGGCCTTCCTGCTCTTCCAGCTTGGCCGGCGCTGGTTCGACCTGCCGATCGGCGTCATGGCGGTGATCATCTTCGTGGGCTCCAAGCTCAACTGGGACTTTGCCTTTTCCGGCCTGCCGACGATGTGGCTCGGCCTGCTGGTCGTGGCGGTGGCCGCGCTGGCGCTTCGGATCGGCGGGGCGACCGATCCCGGTCCCGATGGACGCCCCCAGGGCGCCGGTTTCCGCCATGCACGACATGGCGCACTGCTCGGCGGCCTGCTGGGCCTGGGCTTCCTGGTCTCCTACTCGTTCGGGTTCCTCCTCTTCCCGGTGGCGATTTGCGTGGGATGGTGGATCCCGGCCGCCGCGAGGTGGCGCACGGTGGGAGCCCTGCTGCTCGCGTTCACCGTGCTGGTCGCCCCGTGGATCGCCCGCAACCAGATCCGCAGCGGCCTTCCGATGGGCATCGCCACCCTCGCGCCGTTCTCCGGGACACCGGCCTTCACGGACGACCGCCTCGAGCGTTCCCAGAAACCGGACCTCTCGCGGGTCCGGCCGGCCGAGGTGCTGGCCAAGGTGCTGACCAACTCCCAGTTCATCCTCACCAACGACGTGCCGAGGATGTTCGGCAACTGGTTCGGGGCCTTCCTGCTGGTCGGCCTGCTGCTGCCCATGGGAGACCCCCGGATGAACCGCTTCCGGTGGCTGCTGATGGCCCTCTTGCTGACCCTCGTTCCCGCCCAGGGCCTGATCCAGACCCATCTCTCCAGCCAGTCGTCGTTCCTGAACTCCGAGAACCTGCTGGCGTGGTTCGTCCCGTTGGCCTCGCTCTTTGCGGCGGTGGTCTTCCGATGGGCGCTGGACACGTTCGACTTCCCGTATCCGCTGGCGCGGTGGATGGCCACGGTCCTGCCGGTGGCGCTCTGCCTCATGCCCTTCGTCGCCTCGCTCCTGCCACCCCGCCAGCCCGTGATGGCCGCGCCGCCGTACTACCTGCCGGTGATTCGTGAATTGCTCGGCTACCTGCCGCCGGGCTCGCTGGTCCTGAGCGACATGCCGGCGGCCGTCGCCTGGTACGGGCACCTGGACGCGATGCCGCTGACCCTGCGCGCCGGCCAGGACCCGAAGGAGGACTTCTACCAGATCCACGACTTCCAGAGACCCTTCAGCGCCCTCCTGCTCACCCCGCTGACCTGCGACCAGCTGTGGCACTCGCGACTGCTGAACGACCCCGACGCCGTCTGGGGGCGCTTCTACATGGACTACCTGCTGCGGCAGGGGAACATCCCGACCGGCTTCCCGCTGAAGTTCGCCTTCGGCGACCGGTACCCCGAGAACGGCTACCTCCTGGTGGCCGACCGCCCCCACTGGCGGGCCGCCCGCAACTGAGCGGGGAGGAGGCCCCTTTGGTCGCCCGAGTCACCCTCGAGATCGCGCTCCGCAAGGAGTTCGACTACGCCATCCCGGAGGAGTTCGCCGGGCGCGTGGCCGTGGGCTCGCGGGTCAAGGTGCCCTTCGGCCACCGGCAGGTCCTCGGCGTGGTGACGGCGCTGGCGGAGGCGTCCCCACAGACCGCGCTCAAGCCGATCCTCAACGTCATCGGCGCCCAGACGCTGGTGACGCCGCAGGTGCTGGAGTTGGCCCGCTGGATCGCCTCCTATTACTGCTGCCCGGTCGAGACGGCCCTCAAGAGCGTGCTGCCCGAGGCCGTGCGCAAGGAGGACGCCGGGTGGCGCGAACGGCTCCATGTCCACGCGCTGACCCCGCCCGGCGAAATGCCCAGGCTCACCGCGCGGCAGGAGGCCATCTGGCGCATCCTCGAGGAGTGGCGCGAGATGCCGCTGCAGGAACTCCTCCGGTTGGGCGAGACCACCGCCGAGACCGTGCGCAGGCTGGAGGACAAGGGCCTGGTCTGCATCGCGCCGAAGATCGACGAGCGGGACCCGTACGCCCGCGAGCTCATCGTCCCCACCACGCCGCTGGCGCTCAACGACGAGCAGGCCGCGGCATTCGGCTCCATCGTCGCGGCCCACGACGGTCTCGCGCGCGGCGCGCCGGCCCGGCCGTTCCTGCTCTTCGGAGTCACCGGCTCGGGCAAGACCGAGGTGTACCTCCAGGCGATCCAGCACACGCTGGCGCAGGGCCGGGGGGCGATCGTGCTGGTCCCGGAAATCTCGCTGACCCCGCAGACGGTGGAGCGTTTCAAGGCACGCTTCTCGTCCGGGCCGCATCGCACGCTCGTGGCGGTGCTGCACTCGCACCTCTCGGCCGGCGAGCGGCACGACGAGTGGCACAAGATCCGGCAGGGACGGGCCCGGATCGTCATCGGGGCCCGTTCGGCGGTCTTCGCGCCGGTCCATCCGTTGGGCCTCATCATCGTCGACGAGGAGCATGAGCATTCCTACAAGCAGGAGGAGACGCCCCGCTACCATGCCCGTGACGTGGCGGTCGTGCGTGCCCAGCGCGAGAAGGCGGTGGTCGTGCTCGGCTCGGCCACCCCGTCGATCGAGAGCTTCCACAACGCCCGCCGCGGCAAGTACGCCCTTCTGGAGATGGCCCGTCGCGTGGATGACAAGCGCCTGCCGGTGGTCCGCGTGGTGGACCTGCGCGAGGAGTCCAGGAAGAGCCGGAGCGGGGCCCCGCCGGTGTTCACCCTGCGCCTGCGCGAGGCCATCCTCCAACGGCTCGAACGCCGGGAGCAGACCCTGCTGTTCCTCAACCGGCGCGGGTTCTCCACCTCCCTGCAGTGCCCCCAGTGCGGCCATGTCGCGGGGTGCCCCAACTGCTCGGTGTCGCTCACCTACCACCGGGCCTCGCGCCGGCTGCTCTGCCACATCTGCGGCCATGAGGACCCCGTCCCCGACCACTGCCCGGCCCCGGGCTGCGGCAACCCGGCCATCCGCTTCGCGGGCATCGGCACCGAACGGGTCGAGGATGCCCTGCGCAAGGGGTTCCCCCAGGCACGCATCGAGCGGATGGATTCTGACACCCTCAAGCGCAAGGAGGACTACCGGCGCATCCTCACCGACTTCCGAACGGGCAAGATCGACATCCTCGTGGGCACCCAGATGATCGCCAAGGGGCTGCATTTCCCCAACGTCACCCTCGTGGGCATCGTGCACGCCGACCTCAGCCTGCATCAGGCCGACTTCCGGGCCGGTGAGCGGACCTTCCAGTTGTTGACGCAGGTGAGCGGCCGGGCAGGGAGGGGCGATGTCGAGGGGGAGGTGTTCGTCCAGAGCTTCACGCCCTTCCATCCGGCCATCCAGTACGCGCGCCGTCACGACTACCTCGGCTTCTACGAGCAGGAGGTGGAGTTTCGCGAGCAGTTGCACTATCCGCCGGCGGCGCGGGTGGCCCTCTTGACGGTCAAGGGACGCAACGAGGACAAGGTGAAGCTCTTCGCGGAGCACCTGCGCAAGGCGCTCGATGCGGCGCTTTCCGGATGGAAGGACCTCATCGTGGCCGGTCCCGCCCCGGCCCCGCTGCTCAAGGCCGAGAGCTTCTTCCGGCACCAGATCCTTCTTCGGACCCTGGCCATGAGCCGTCTCTCCGCCGAATTGGCGAAGGTCGAGCAGTCCTTCGCGAAGCCCGGCGACCTGACCCTGATCATCGACATCGATCCGGTGAACCTGGGTTGAGCCTCCTGGGAACGGATGGGGTGGGTTGTTTTTGCCCGGTGGGGACCTCTGGGGTGGGGCAATCGCTGCCGACCCTCCGGATTGCCCGCGAAAACCCCCGGTTTCCTGCAGGGGATGGGTTTCGGCACAACCGTTGCTCTACGGTTCCCGTGGCAGTCACCAACACCCTCCCGTTGACGCAGGCATCGGCCTCGCTCACCAACGCTGTGGTTTCCTCCCCGGATCTGGGCGGGGCGGCTGGAACGTTGATCCGGCTCACCGGGTCGCTGGCCCTGGTGTTTGCCGCGCTCATCGGCGTGGTCTGGGTGTATCGCCAGTGGCAGCGGGTGGTGCTCCAGAAGGCGCCGGCGACCGGCCTCCGCATCCTCGACGTCAAGAACCTCGGGCAACGGACCTCCCTGTATGTCGTGGCCTATCGCCACCAACAGTTCCTTCTCGGGGGATCGGCCAATGGCCTGAGCCTGCTGTCGCCCCTGGAGGCGGACCCTGCCGGGTTCGACGAGGCCGAACCCGGGACCCCGGCGGCGGCAACACCCCTGGGCGATTCGTTCCGCAGCGCCCTCGACCGGGCCCTCTCCCCCTCGAAATGAATTCCCGGGTCGATCCATCCGGCGCCGGGAACCGTTTCCCGGACGCCTTGCGCCGCCTGTCCCCAGGGTGGCTTGCGACCTGGTGCCTCCCGGTGCTCGTCGTGCTGATGGGCCTCCTTCCGGTCGCGGCGCTGGGCCAGGCCCCGGCGGCCCAGGGCGGCACCCTGCCGCCGCTCACGCTGAACATCGGCCTCGACGGTGTCGGCCAGCCGAAGGATGTCGACATCGCCATCCAGGTGCTCTTCGCCATCACGCTGCTGTCGCTGGCCCCGTCGATCGTGCTCTTGATGACCTGCTTCAGCCGCATCATCATCGTCCTGTCCTTCGTCCGCAATGCGCTGACCCTGCAGGGTGCCCCGGCCAACCAGGTCATCATCGGTCTCTCGCTCTTCCTGACCTATTTCGTGATGGAGCCGGTCTGGTCCAAGATCCAGGTCAACGCGCTCCAGCCGTACATGGAGAAGCGCATCTCCTCGACCCAGGCCATCGACGAGGCCTCGAAGCCGATCCGCGCCTTCATGCTGCGCCAGACGCGGCCTGCCGATGTCGAGCTGTTCGTGGAGCTGGCCAAGCTCCCGGGGACCTCGCCGGACAACCTGCCGCTGCGGGTCGTCATCCCCGCCTTCATCATCAGCGAGCTGCGAACGGCATTCCAGATGGGCTTCCTGATCTTCGTGCCCTTCATCCTCATCGACATCGTCGTCGCCACCGTGCTCATGAGCATGGGCATGATGATGATGCCCCCGGCGACCATCGCCCTGCCGCTCAAGATCCTGCTCTTCGTGCTCGTCGACGGATGGTCCCTCATCGTCCGGTCGCTCCTCCTGAGCTTCGGCATCTGAGCCGCATTGTTCCCCCGGGATTTCCCAACGACCCACATCCGAATGAACCCAGAAACGGCCGTCGAACTCATCAAGTCGCTCATCCTCAACGCGACCGCCCTGGCCTCGCCGATCCTGATGACCGCCCTGACCATCGGCCTCGGCGTGAGCGTCTTCCAGGCCGTCACCTCCATCCACGAGCAGACGCTGTCCTTCGTGCCCAAGGCGCTGGCCGTGCTGTCGCTCATCGTGGTGTCGCTGCCGTGGATGGTGCGCACCATGATCGAGTTCACCCGCTCGGTGATCGAGCAGATGCCGCAGATGGTGGGCTGACATGACGGCGACCCACGCCATCGCGGTCTGGCTCCTGGTGATGGTGAGGGCCGGCGGCCTGATCCTCACGATGCCCGCGTTCTCGGGCAACCAGGTGCCGCGCCAGCTCAAGATCGCCCTGGGACTGATGCTCGCCACGCTGGCCGCCCCGTTGCTGCCGCCGGTTGAACTCAAGGTCGACTCGATCTGGTGGCTGGTGCAGGTGGTGTTCGTCGAGGTCACCGCGGGCGTCGTGCTTGGCTTCATCTGCCGGTTCACCTTCTTCGCCCTGGACGTCACCGGG
Organism: Verrucomicrobiota bacterium; assembly: GCA_016871615.1. GTDB lineage: Bacteria > Verrucomicrobiota > Verrucomicrobiia > Limisphaerales > UBA9464 > SXXZ01. The sequence continues at coordinate 65,327 of VHCX01000001.1, read as the reverse complement.
ACCCTCATCGCCAACGAACTGGGCCTCACCATGGCCACCATCCTGAATCCCGGATCCAACGCGGCGGCGCCGGTCACCTCGACGCTGCTGTACTGGCTTGGGATCGTGACCTTCTTCGGCCTCAACATCCACCATTGGGTGATCGCGTTCTTCATCCGGACCTACTCGGTGCTCCCGATGGGCATGGCCCACGGCAGCGAGGACCTGATGCGCAACATCCTCGCCCACACCGGATATATCCTTTCGGCGGGCATCCAGGTGGCCGTCCCGGTCATGGCGGTGGCCTTCATCGTGACCTGGGTGTTCTCGATGCTGGGCCGCGCCGTGCCGCAGGTGAACGTCTTCTCCGAGAGCATGCCCGTCCGAGTCATGGCCGGACTCATGGTGTTCGCCTTCAGCATGCGCTTCATCGGCGACCACACGGCCAATTTCATGCGACGGATCCCCGACGACTTCGTGCGCATCGCCCAGATCCTCGGCGACACCACCCCCAGACCCTGACCACGCATGGCCGACGACCAAGGGGACAAGACAGAACAACCGACAGCCAAACGGCTGGCCGAGGCGCTGGGCAAGGGACAGTTCGCCAAGTCGCAGGAGATCCAGACCGCCTTCGTGTTGATGGCCGGCGTCTGGGCCCTGCAATCCCACGGCGGACAGCTGCTCAACGACATCTCCGGCGTCTTCAAGTCGGTGTTCTTCCACCTGAACGACACCCCGATCGACGTCAACGGTCTCCAGGACAAGGCGTCGGAGTCGGCGATGACGGTGATGGGGTGCGTCGGTCCGCCGGTCCTGGCCACGGGGGTCGCCGGGATCGCGGCCGGATTGGTCCAGAGCCGGTTCCGGATGATCAAGGAGCCCTTGAGCTTCAACTGGGACCGGCTCAGCCCGATGGCGGGGTTCAAGCGGCTGTTCTCGACGCAGGCGCTGGTACCCATGGCCACCAACTTCATGAAGCTGGGCGCGGTCGGGGCGTTCTCCTGGGGACAGGTCCGGGCGGTGCTCGACGATCCCATCTTCAACGCGCCGATGGACATCGCCCGGGTGGGGACCTTCTTCTCGGAGACCGCCATCAAGATCGGATCCCGAGTGTTGATGGCGCTCCTGGTCATCGCCGCGCTCGATTATGCCTACCAGCTCTGGAAGACGGGTCGCGACCTCATGATGAGCAAGGAAGAGGTCAAGGACGAATCCAAGCAGAGCGAGGGCAACCCCCACGTGAAGGGCGAGATGCGCAAGCGCCGCATGCGTCGGAAGTCCTTCAAAGCCCAGCTCGACGACCTGCCCAATGCCGATGTCGTCATCGCCAATCCGACGCACATCGCCGTGGCCCTGCGGTACGACCGCGACACGATGGCCGCGCCCAAGATCATCGCCATGGCCAAGGACTACAACGCGCTGCGCATTCGTGAGCTGGCCCAGAAGCTCCAGATCCCGGTCATGGAGAACAAGCCCCGGGCGCGCATGCTCTTCAAGTACGGCAAGATCGACCAGGATATCCCCCTCCAGTTGTACACCGCGGTGGCGGAGATCCTGGCGTACGTCTACCGCGTGAACCGCTTCCGCTACTATTCGCGGGCCCAGTCCCAGGGGGCCGCGGCCGGCCGGGTGGCCCGTTAGGGTCTGTCAGGCCCGACGGGCGGGGGCCGGCGGGGGGCGGGCCTCCCGGGATCGATGTTGCCGGCGGCACGACCTCCCGGTCATCCTGCCGGCATGATTCCCGGCCTGAAATGCCTGTCCGTCCCGCTGCTCCTGAGCCTCGTCCGGCCTTGTGTCGCCGACGCGCCCCGCCCCGAGCCCGGCCGGCAGACGGCGCAGGAGTTCCGGCGGGAGATCCGCACCGAGCACCGGCTCAAGTACCTGCTGTATGTGCCGAAGGCCGTCGCCGCGGAGCCCGCCAAGCGCTGGCCGCTGGTGCTCTTCCTGCATGGCGCCGGTGAGCGGGGCACCAACCTCAACGCGGTCGCGGTGCATGGCCCGCCCAAGCTGGTCGCCGCCGGACGGGAATTCCCCTTCATCCTCGCCTCGCCCCAGTGTCCCGCCGGCCAGGTGTGGAACGCGACCACCCTGCTGGCTCTGGTCGACGAGTTGCAGGCCAGCCTGCCGGTCGATGCGCGCCGGGTGTACGTGACCGGCCTGAGCATGGGTGGCTACGGAACCTGGGAACTGGCCGTGAAGCATCCCGAGCGGTTCGCGGCGGTGGCTCCCGTCTGCGGGGGCGGTGAGCGCATCCGTACCCTGCTTCCGGCGCAGCGCGAGGCGCTCAAGACCCTCGGGGTCTGGGCCTTCCACGGCGGCAAGGACAATGTCGTGGTGCCGGCGGAGAGCGAGCGCATGGTCGAGGCCTTCAAGCGCGCGGGCAACGGGGGCGTCAAGTACACGGTCTATCCCGAGGCCGGGCACGACTCATGGACGCAGGCCTACAACGATCCCGCCCTCTTCGACTGGATGCTCCAGCACTCGCGCTGAGCGCATCGTCGGGCCGGCGACCCATTCCTCCGGGCCCGGAGTCCAGCGTCCCACGTCCTGTTCGCCCATCCCGACATGACCCGAACCACCCGCGCGGCCATCGCCTCGGGCCACGGGACCTTCTCCCTCGAGACCCTCGAGGTCGATTCTCCCCGGGGCGACGAGGTGCTGGTCGAGATCCGCGCCTCCGGCCTCTGCCACACCGACCATGCCTCGCTGGGCTGGAAGCGACCGCTGGTGATGGGGCATGAGGGGGCCGGCGTGGTGCTTGAGGTGGGGCCCGAGGTCCGCGAGGTCGCGCCGGGCGACCGGGTGGTCCTCAATTGGGTGATCCCCTGCGGCGCCTGTCCGGCCTGTCAGCGTGGTTCGGCCGTGCACTGCCATTCGAGCCGGCCCGCCCACGTGATGGAACCCTCCGCCGCCCACGCCCACGCCGAGGGGACGCGCTGGCGCGGCCGGCCCGTGGACCGATCCTTCAACCTCGGCACGCTGTGCGGCCTGGCCCTCGTGCGGCAGGCCGCCGTCACCCGGCTGGAGACGCCGGTGTCTTTCGAGGCGGCGTGCATCGTCGGTTGTGGCGTGATGACCGGCTTCGGTTCCGCCGTGAACGTCGCGAAGATCGCCCCGGGCGGCACCGTGGCGGTGATCGGCTGCGGTGGCGTGGGCCTGAACGTGATCCAGGGCGCACGCCACGCCGGCGCCTCGAGGATCCTCGCCCTCGACCTCCAGCCCGGGCCCCTCGAGCGCGCGCGGCGCTTCGGGGCGACCGAGGTCCTGCAGGTCGATCCGGCCGACCGCGACCTCGACCAGGCTGCGGCCGAGGTCCGCCGGCGTTTCGGCGGGCAGGGAGTCGACCATGCCTTCGAGGCCACGTCGGTCCCCCGGCTGGCCTTCGCGCCGCTCAAGCTCGTGCGCGACGGCGGCATGGCGTTGCAGGTCAGCGGCATCAACGATCCGGTCACGGTACCCATGCCCCTCTTCATGTGGGACAAGACCTACGTGACACCCCTCTACGGCGGATGCCTGCCGGGCCGGGATTTTCCCCGCATCTTCGCGCTCCACGCCGCCGGCCAACTGCTGCTCGACGAGCTGGTGAGCCGGACCTACCACCTCGACGACCTCCCCATGGCGTTCGACGACCTCCTGGCCGGCCGCCTGGCCAAGGGGGTCGTCCGCTTCGGGGCCTGAGCCCGGGGGCGGCCCGGGCTCATCCGCCCGCGAGGATGGCCCGCACCACCTGCCCATGCACGTCGGTGAGGCGGAAGTCCCGACCCTGGAAGCGGTAGGTCAGCCGCTCATGGTGGATGCCCAACTGGTGCAGCAGGGTGGCCTGCAGGTCATGCACGTGCACCGGGTCGCCCACCACGTTCATGCCCAGGTCGTCGGTCTGGCCGTGGCTGATGCCCGGTCGGATGCCGCCGCCGGCCAGCCAGGTGGTGAAGGCGTAGGGATGGTGATCTCGGCCCCAGAACTTGCGCTCGTCGAGGTTGCCCTGGATGAAGGGCGTGCGGCCGAACTCGCCGCCCCACACGACCAGCGTGTCGTCGAGCAGGCCCCGCTGCTTGAGGTCTACGACCAGCCCGGCCGACGGTTGGTCGGTGTCGCGGCACTGGGTGTACAGCTCGGTGGTGAGGCTCCGGTGCTGGTCCCAGCCCGCATGCATGAGTTGCACGCACCGCACGCCCCGCTCAATCAGGCGGCGAGCCATGAGGCAGTTGTAGGCGAAGGTGCCCGGCTCACGCACACCGGGCCCGTAGAGCGCGAGCACCGATTCGGGCTCCTTCGATAGGTCGGCCAGCTCAGGGACGCTGGTCTGCATGCGGAAGGCCATCTCGTACTGGGCGATCCGGGTGGCGATCTCCGGGTCGCCGTGGGCCTCGGCCTTCCGGCGGTTGAGATGGGCGACGTCGTCGAGCATCGCCCGCCGGGATTCGCCCGACAGTCCGGGTGGGTTGCCCAGGTAGAGCACGGGCTCGGATCCGCCCCGGAACTTGACCCCCTGATAGCGCGAGGGCAGGAAGCCCGATCCCCAGTAGAAGTCGTAGAAGATCTGGCCGCAGGTGGTGCCCTTGCTCACCGAGGTCATCACCGCGAAGGCCGGCAGGTTCTCGGTTTCGCTGCCCAGCCCGTAGGTCAGCCAGGCCCCCAGCGTCGGACGCCCGGGGATCTGCGCCCCGCTGAGCATGAGCGAGATCGCCGGCGCGTGGTTCACCGCGTCGGTGTGCAGGCTCTTCACGAAGCACAGTTCGTCGGCGATCTGGCCCGTGTGGGGAAGGAAGTCGCTGACCCAGGCCCCGCTCTGGCCGTGCTGCCGGAAGGGCTCGACCGGGGCCAGCAGCAGCTTGCCGTCGGCCTTGCCGGTCATCGTGCTGAAGCGCTTGCCGGCCGCGTAGGAGTCGGGGAGGGGCTTGCCGTGACGCTTCTGCAGCTCGGGCTTGTAGTCGAAGAGGTCGACGTGGGTGGGCGCACCGTTCTGGAAGAGGTAGATGGCATGCCTGGCCCGCGGCGCATGGTGGGGGCGGGGCATCCCGGCCGGTCGGCCATCCGGGGTGGTGGCCGCGGCGGCCCGCCCGGGCCCGAGCAACTGGGCGAGGGCCGCAAGCCCGAGGCCCGTGCCGCCTCGGCCCAGGAATTGCCGGCGGCTTTCCCGGAGCACGGGTTCGTGGAGGAGGCCGTTGGGATTCATTCCTTGGTCAGGGCTTCGTCGAGGTTGAGGACCGTGCTCGCGGTCAAGGTCCAGGCGGCCAGTTCGACCGGGTCGAGGCCCGCGGGCACCGGGAACTCCCCATGGCGGATCCACCTGGCGGCCGCGTCGGGATCCCGTGCGAAGGCGGCCCGGTGACGCCCCAGGCCGGCCAGGAGCACCTGACGCTCGGCGGACTCCGGCGCACGGGACAGCACCCGGCCGAAGATCCGGTTCAGGCGGACGGCATCGTCGCCAGGCCCGACGCCGGCATCCCCGACCAGGGTCCGTTGGGCGAGCACCCGCGCGGCCTCCACGTAGCCCGTGTCGTTGAGCGTCAGCAGGGCGTGGAGGGGGACGTTGGTGCGCGGGGTCTTGACCGTGCAGGTCTGGCGGTTGGCCACGTCGAAGAAGAGCGTCGGCCCGATGATGCGTCGCCAGAACACGTAGAGGCTGCGCCGGTAGAGCGCCTCACCGTGGTCCTGCGTGTAGCGCTTGTTGCCGAAGGTGGTCTCTTCCCACACCCCCGCCGGCTGATAGGGATTGACCGAGGGTCCGCCCACGGGCCCGGCCAGCAGGCCGGCGGCCGCCAGGGCCGTGTCGCGGATCATCGGCGAGGGCAGGCGGAAGCGAGGACCCCGGGCCAGCAGCCGGTTCTCCGGGTCCCGATCCCGGGCCTCGGGCGTCAGGCGCGACGACTGCCGGTAGGTGGCGCTGAGCGCGATGGAACGGAGCAGCGCCTTCACGTCCCAGCCCGACTCGATGAACTCGAGCGCCAGCCAGTCGAGCAGTTCCGGGTGCGATGGCCGCTCGCCCTGCAGGCCGAAGTCCTCGGCGGTCTTCACCAGGCCCACCCCGAAGAGCTGCTGCCAGAACCGGTTGACCGTCACCCGGGCGGGCAGGGGATTCGTCGGCGAGATGAGCCAGCGGGCCAGCTCCAGCCGGTCGGGCCCGGGCACGCGAAGACCCGGGGCGAGCGTGGCCGGCAGCGTCGCCGGCACCTCGGGGCCGGGGTTCTGGTAGCTGCCCCGCACCAGTTGGAAGGTCGGGCGGAGCTTGGGAAGATCCTCCATCACCATCACGCGGGGCACCTCGTTGCGGAGGGTGTCCCGCCGGGCCCGGGCGGCCCGCTGGGCCTCGAGCACCGCCACGTAGGCTGGGTCGAAGTCGCGCCACAGGCCCGCCATCTTCTCGAGCCGGCCGGCGTCGCGGTCCGGGGTGGCCACCTTGAGGTGCTCGCGGTGCGCTGCCGAGAGGTCCTGTGCCAGCGGGGTCTGGTCGAGGGGTTGCCCGGCCTCGGGATGGAACCGCCGCCGCTCCAGGGCCTCGGTGTCGCTGGCCCGTCGGGCCAGTTCGGCCTCGGCCTCGTCGAGCCTCGGCTTCAGGTCGCGGGGGATCACCGGCAGCACGGGCGGGGTTCGCGGATCGCCCCCGCTGCCGTCGACCCGCGTCTGGTTGAAGAAGGCCATCAGGCCGAAGTAGTCCTTCTGGGTGTAGGGGTCGAACTTGTGGTCGTGGCAGCGGGTGCAGTTGAAGGTGGCCCCGAGCCAGACGGTGGCCACGGTCTCGGTCTGGTCGAACAGGTAGTCGATGCGGTTTTCCTCGGCGATACGGCCACCCTCGCCGTTGATGGCGTGGTTGCGCAGGAACCCTGTGGCCAGGCGCTGCTCGTCGGTGGCCCCGGGCAGGCGGTCGCCGGCGATCTGCCAGAGCGTGAACGTGTCGAAGGGAAGGTTGCGGTTGAAGGCCCCGACCACCCAGTCGCGCCAGGGCCACATGGTGCGTTCGCGGTCTCCCTGGTAGCCGTTGGAATCGGCATAGCGGGCGGCTTCCATCCATTCCCAGGCCATGCGCTCGCCGAACCGGGGCGAGGCCAGCAGGCGGTCCACCTCGCGCTCGTAGGCCTTGGGCGAGGGATCGGCGACGAATGCCTCCACCTCGGCCGGGCTCGGAGGCAGGCCGGTGAGGTCGAGGCTCAGCCGTCGGAGCAGGGTGGGGCGGGGCGCCTCGGGCGCCGTCGGCAGGACGGGCGGACCGGCCTCCCGGGCCAGCGTGGCACGGACCAGCGCGTCGATGGGGTGGTGGGCGCCGTCGATCTTCGGGATCCCCGGGCGACGCATCGGCTCGAAGGCCCAGTGACGCCCCCAAGGAGCCCCCTCGGCGATCCACCGGCGCAGAAGCTCGACCTGCGCAGGTCCGAGGGTTTTGCCCGATTCCTTCGGCGGCATGGATTCGTCGGGGTCGGCGCTGAGGATGCGCCGGAGGATCTCGCTCTGGTCCGGTTTCCCGGCGGCCACGGCCTTGTGACCGCTCTTGCCGGCCCCGAGGGCGCCGGCCTCGGTGTCGAGGCGCAGGCCGCCCTTGCGGGCCTTTTCATCCGGACCATGGCAGGCGAAGCAGTGGTCGGAGAATAGCGGCAGGATGTCGCGGGAAAACACCACGGAAACCCCGGCCGCCGTCGCCGGGCCCATCGCCCGACCTTGGGCGAGGATCAGCCACACCAGCAACGCAGCCAGCAGCCGGCGAGGGCGGAGAAGGGGGACGTCCGTGGGCATCGGTTGAATGGACCGACGATAATTGGGCGGCATTCAGGGGCAACCCAGGAACGCCTCCTCAAGCAGTTCCGGTGGCCGACCCGGGATCGATCGTGATCCGGACAATCGACGGGCTCCCATCGCCGTCCTTCGGGGATCCCACGGGCCATTCCCCTCCGGCCCGGGAGCCCCCCGGGGATGAAGATTTAGGATCGGGGAATCCATCAGGGGTGGCCCCGGGAACCCCCCAATCCGGGACTTGCGGCTGTCGCTAGCGCCCCGAAGGTTGATGGGTCATGCGTACAGGATTCCAAGAAAAATTCCGCCGCCTGGGGGGGCGTCTCGTCCTCGGGGCCACCCGATCGTTCGCCGGATGGGCCTTGCTTGCCGGGGTGGCCTCGGCCGCCGAATTCAAGTCCCGTGTGTCGCCCTCCCTCGACAAGTGGATGTACCCCTTCGAGTTCGGCATGGGTGGATCCCGGGCGGTGGCGCCGACCTTCGCCTCGTTCGACCCGCGCTTCGACACGCGGGATGCCGAGTTCCTCATCGGTTGGCAGACCCAGTCCATCGTGCCCACCAACGCCGCCCCGTCGCGGTACCTGCTGCGGCGCGTGCGCCTCGAGCTGACCGTGGGTCGGGATCTCGTCAACAACGCCACCGGCGAGCGGGTGACCTTCCTCTACGATCCCACCTTCGACAGCTACCGCACCCACCTTCCGCCGACCCATCCGGACCATCAGGCCGATGCCGACGAGGGACGCCCGGTCGAGGTGTTCGGCGTGGGGTTCCGGGGTGGGTTCGATGCGGTCACCTACCTCGAGGACAGCCCGTTCGGCGTCGTCGGCGCGTTCACCTCGAACACCATCTCCGTCGGCACCCGCAACGCCTTCTCCGCCGTCTTCGACGCGCAGGGCCAGTGGAGGGATGTCGCCAACCACGTCGGTCAGACCAACGCCTCGTGGACGCTCCCTCCCTTCGAGGCCCGCCCGTGGGCGGTCGGACGGACCGTCGGCGTGAACCCCGGCGCGAGTGTGCCGGTGGGCAGCGTTTTCACCTTCGACCTCGATCTCTCCGACCCGTGGGTCGCCGGACACCTGGCCCGGTCGCTGGCCTCGGGGCGGTTGTCCCTGATGGTCAGTTCGCTGTCGCCGGCCAAGCAGGTCACCCCGGGCGGCACGGGCCTGGGCGGCACGGGTGCCTATCCGCAGTGGTCCACCCGCGAGGACAACCTCTTCCCGAGGCCGGTCCTGGAGGTCGAAGGGGTGTTGATCGGCGATGCCGACACCGACGCTGATGGCCTCCCCGACGACTGGGAGCGATGGGTCTTCGGTGACCTGTCGGCGACCGCATCGGCCGATTCTGATGGAGACGGGGCCTCCAACCTCGCCGAGTGGGCGGCGGGCACCGATCCCAGGATTGCCGGGGACGTCCTTCGCGTGAGGGCCGGGGGCAACGCGGGGCGTCCTTCTCTGCGATGGTCCTTCCGTCCCAATCGGACCTACGTCGTCGAGCGCAGCGCCGACCTGAAGGACTGGGTCCCGGCGACGGGCGAAGTCTCGTACCCGGAGACGGGCATCGCCGAATGGGTCGCCGCCGAGGAACCTCCGGAGGAATCCGTGAACGGAGCCCCCTCGACCGGAGCCAGGTTCCTGAGGGTTCGCGTGAAGGCCGACTGACCCGGAAAAACCTCCTTCGGGACCCGGGACGGGTCAGGTCCGCGATGCCAGAAGCAGCAGGACGATGCCCGCGACGATGCGGTACCAGCCGAAGAGGCTGAAGGTGTGCGACCGCACGTAGCCGAGCAGCCACTTCACCACCACGAAGGCGGTGACCGCGGCCACCGCCCCGGCCAGGGCGATCATGGCCCAGGGTTCATGGGTCTCGCCGCTGCGCAGGGCATCGAGGGTTTCCTTGGCCCCGGCGGCCATCAGCGTCGGGATCCCCAGCAGGAAGGAGAATTCGGCCGCGGCGTTGCGAGACAACCCCAGCGCCAGCGCCACCAGGATGGTGGTGCCCGAGCGGGAGGCTCCCGGGTAGGCCGCCGCGACGAGTTGGCCGGCGGCCACCGCCAGGGCGATGACCCAGGTGATGCGGTCGATGGTGCGCCGCCCGTGCAACCAGCGCTCCAGGCCGACGAACAGCACGCCGCCCACGAGGGTCGCCCAGGCCACGGGAGTCAGCGTCTTGGGCAGTCGGAGGCCGGCCTTCTTGAGGGCCAGTCCGCCGATGGCGGTGACCACGAAGGCGGCGGCCAGCTTGAAGAGGTAATCCTGGTTGGCCGGCTCGCTCCAGCGGGTCAGCAGGCCTCGGACCCGGTCGGCGAACACCGCCAGCACCGCCAGCACCGCCCCGATCTGGATGACGGTGTTGAACAGGTCGGAGTAATGCCGCCCGGCCAGCCGCTCCGCGATGAGCAGGTGGCCGGTGGACGAGACGGGCAGGAACTCGGTGACGCCTTCGATGAGGCCGAGCAGGACGGCGAAGAGCCAATCGGACATGGAGCGGTGGGTTCGGAGGTGAGGGTTGCAGGGTCAGGCACCGGGGAGGCGACGAGGCCTCCGGGTCATCGGCCCGCGGGCTCGGGCGATTCCTCGGGCAGCGGTTGGCCTCGCGTTTCCGGCGCAAAGACCAGCGCCACCATGCCGATGAGGTACACCGCGCACATGGTGACCCCCGCATAGCGAAGCGGCATGGCCGGATCGGTGGTGCCGGTGTCCTTGTAGACCACCCCGGTCAGCAGCCCGAGCAGGGCCGGACCGCTGGCGGCCACGAAGCGCCCCACGTTGTAGCAGAAGCTCGTGCCCGTGCTGCGCAGGCGCGTCGGGAAGAGTTCCGGAAAGTAGATGGCATACCCGCCGAAGACCGACAGCGTGCCGAAGCCCATGAGCGGCACCAGCCACAGGTCGCCGAAGTCGCGCAGGAACCAGAACGTCGAGGCCACCGAGGTCATGGCCAGCACGAACGAAATGGCGAAGGCCGGCTTCCGCCCGAGGCGCTGCGAGAGCAGGCCGAAGCCATACACCCCGAAGAAGGCACCGAGGTTCTGGATCATCGAGGTGATGCCGGTCCAGTAGGTCAGCTTGCCCGCCAATTGGGCGCCGCTCAGCCCCTCGGCCTGGAACTTCTGGGTCAGCACCAGGCGAACCAGCTCGAAGCTGAAGAAGGCGATGCCCCAGACGCCGATCACCCCCGCCAGAGCCAGCAGCAGGCCGATCACCGCGCGGCTTCGGTAGCGGGTGTCGCCGCCGCCGCCATAGACCACCCACAAACCCGCCGCCAAGGCCGCGAGCGAGAAGCCCAGGACCACCGTCTTGAGCAGTGAAAACCCGGGCAGGACCATGATCTTGCTCCAGGCGGCCGGCCCGAGGAAGCCCAGCAGGATCCCCGTCAGCAGCAGCACCCCGGCGAGGGAGGCGGGCCGGCGCCAGTTCGGGTTGCCGAAGAGTTCCCCGTAGTCACCGAGCTTCTTCATGTCCATGCCTGAGGCCTTCATCTGCACCCAGCGCTCGGGTTCCTTGAGGTTGCGGCGGATGACGACGACCAGCAGGGCGGGGAAGGCTCCGATGATGAACATCCAGCGCCAGGCGGCCCATCCCCCGAGCGATCCCAGCACGCCCGTGGTCTCCAGGTGCCCCAGGCTGATGCTGGTGACGGCCGCACCGATGTTGCCCACGGTGGACAGCGCTTGGAGCAGGCTCAGCGCATAGGGTCGCGCCTTGTCCGGCATCACCTCGGCCACCAGCGCCACGCCCACGGCGAACTCGCCGCCCACGCCGAGGCCGGTGATGAAGCGGTACAGCGCGAAGTCCCAGAACGCCTGCGACAGCGCGCTCAGGCCGGTGCAGCCCGAGTACATGAGGATGGTGATGAGCATCGTCTTGGCCCGGCCGATGCGGTCGCCGAGCACGCCGAAGATCAGGCCGCCGGTCGCCCATCCGAGCAGGAAGATGGCCGTCGAGTAGCCCGCGTGTTCCTGGACCGAGGCGGCGATCTGGGCCGGTGTCGCATCGGGCGCGAAGGTGCCCTTGAGCAGTTCCTTCATGGCCGGTGTCCGGGCCAGGTTGAAGAGCTGCTGGTCCATGCAGTCGAGCAGCCAGCCTGCGGCGGCGACGATGAGGACGAACCACTGGTAGCGGTTCAGAAGCCGCCACCAGGCGACCGAGTTCGTTTCGTGGCTCATGAGGAATCGCCCCCGATCATGCCCCCGCCACCCCCGGAGCCAAGACGAGAAACCGCGCCGATGCCGGAAAAGCTTCGAAATCGGCCGGCGGGCCCGGCAGTTGCAGACCTACCGGGACCGGGAGGCCGCCTTGGCGAGTTCCCGCAGTCGCAAGGCCGCGGGGACGCCTTGCTTGGCGGGGTGGCGGACCGCGTGGCGGATGAGCCACTTGCGGTCCTCGCTGGCGCCGGACACCCAGCGCTCGCAAAGGCTGAAGGCCAGTTTCGGATGGTCCTTGGCGATGTCGCCCAGATGGTTGGCAACGCTGCGCCGGACGCACTCTTCCGGGTCGTCCCGCAGCGCTTCCAGGATCGGGATCACCGGCCGCGGATCGTCGACGAAGGCGGGGATGCGCATCGCCCAAGGGAGCCGGGGTCGGGAGCCCTCGCTGCACAGCCGGCGCGCGTGCGGATCCGGGTCCTGCGTCCACGCCAGCAGACGGGCCAGGGTCCGTTCCGGCCACCGGATGAGGAACGGGCGCATCGAGAACTCGGCGCTGAAGCGGCGGGTCAGCTCATGCTGGGCGGTCATCGAGGTCTCGAAGGGATCGCGCCCGCCGTTTTCGGCCGGGTCGAGTCCGTACCAGGCGACGAAGGACACATGGGGCAGGTAGAAGAACACTCCCAGCCCGAACCCCTCGGTGCACGTCAGCGGCGGGGTGAGCGAGCGGGTGAGGGCGGCAATGGCGTCGTCATAGGCCGGTGGCAAATGCCGGCGAAGGACTCGCGCCAGGTGGTCGCCGCGCTGAAGGATCGACAGCGGCGCCAGGCCCTCGTGGGCGTCGCGTTGGAACCCCTCGGCATCAAAGGCCGGATGGACCCGAGCCAGGTTGTGGGCGAGGCAATCGATGGCCTCGCGGTCGAGGAGTTGGGCGAGCGAACTGCCCTTCACGATGGACCGGGGCGCCTCGGGCAGGCGCAGGCCGGCCGTGTCGTCAGGTGCCGCGTTCGAGGTCCGCGTCGCCGCCACCGTGGCAAGCCGCCTCGTTGCGGGCAACCCCACGACCGGGCAACCCCACGACCCAGAGTCTCTGGCGTTGATTCTGGCGTCGGAGCCTGTCCGGCAACCCCGGAGAGTTCCTGCGGGTTTGCGGCTCTCATGGAAGCGAAGCCGCCGTCAGGTCTGCCAAGGGTTGTGCGATTCCAGCACGGTATCTGGCAGTTCAACCTGCCAAGGACCGTTGGTAGTCCGGTGGCGGATCGCCATAACCGGCGCGACGACGGGCCAAGGCGGGAGCCACGATATCCCGTCCGACATCCAAGGAGGCCTGCCAGAGTTCCCGCCACAGCCGCACCGAATTGGAGGGATACAGATTGGGGGATTCGTCGTCGAATGCCGGTCGAAACAGGTCCACGGCATTCCGCAATTCGTGCAGCAGTTCCGCCTGGGTGGGGTGCCCGGTAAGATCGATCACCCGTCGGAAGGCCAAAAGGTCCTTGGCATCGAGGCGTGCCAGTTTGGCGATCAAGATGTCCAGGGGATGCGGAATGGTCACCGTGACGTGACCCAGAGACACGACCTTCGCCCGCTCGGCCATCCATGGAGTGGTGCGAAAGCTGAGTCGGTAGCCAAGTTCCAGATAAAGATCAGCCTGTCCTTTGCCGAGTCCCAGGCTGCGGATCAGTTGGTGATGGTCCTCATCATCGTCGGAAAAGAGATCCACGTCGGCACTGGTCCAGGAACGGTTCAGCGTCAGTTGCAGCGGCGCGGAGCAGAAGAGGATGAAGTGGAATCTCCGGTCGGTCGGCAGTCCGTCGAAGAAGGTGCGAAGCAACCGTCCGGCCGGTGTGCTCCAATCCACGTCACCGCGCCACCAGGCCCAGGTTTTGGTCGAACTCATGCTTGCGGTCTCCGATGCGTCGTCCCTGGTATCGGATGGAATAAATCCCCTGTTGGATCAGGCGGTTGGTGACTTCCGGATCTTGAGCGAGCCGTCGACCAATGCGCTGATCTCGGGCCGTCATGCGTCCTGCCTCTTTGCGGAACAAGATGCGAGCGGCGAGGCGGGATTTCCGCCACGGCCGGTCTGTGTCGTCTCCCGGTGCTCGCATGACCTCCTGAATGTGCCCGGTTTTGCCGACCATTTCAACCTGGCTCCATGCCCGCAGAAATCTCGACCCCATCGGCCACGAACCCCTCCAGAGTTTTCAGACAGGCTCTACCCGGCGGCGAGGACCTCGCGGACCACGTTGCCGTAGACGTCGGTCAGCCGGAAATCGCGGCCGGCGTGACGGAAGGTGAGGCGTTCGTGGTCGAAGCCGAGCAGGTGCAGCATCGTCGCGTGCAAGTCGTGGACCGACACGGGATTCTCGACGGCCCGGAAACCGAAGTCGTCGGTCGCCCCGTGGATGGTTCCGCCCTTGATGCCGCCGCCCGCCATCCAGAGGGAGAACCCCCAATGGTTGTGGTCACGGCCCTGCGCGGCTCCGGATCCGTTCTGCCCCATCTCCACCGACGGTGTCCTCCCGAACTCCCCCGTGCACAAGATGAGCGTGCTCTCCAGCATGCCTCGCTGCTTCAGGTCCGAGATCAAGGCCCCGAGCCCCTGATCGCATTCATGGGCGACCTTGCGGTGTTCCTCGCGGATGTTCGAGTGGCTGTCCCAGGGCTGCAGGTTGCCATGCCACGTCTGCACGAAACGGACCCCGCGCTCCACGAGCCGGCGGGCGATGAGCAACTGCCGGTTCTGCGGTCCCTCGCCGTAGGCCTTCCGGATGTGCGCCGGCTCCTGGTCCACGTCGAAGGCGTCGGTCGCCTCCATTTGCATGCGATAGGCCAATTCGAAAGAGCGGATGCGCGATTCCAGGGCCGCCTCGCCCGGTCGGGAGGCCAGGTGATCGGCGTTGAGTTCCCGCAGGAGATCGAACTGACGTCGCTGCTGCTCGGGTCCCAGGCGAGCGTTGCGGATGTGGTCGATGAGTTTTCTGGGATCGGCCTGCGAGGTGTCGACGTGCGTTCCCTGGTAGGAACCCGGCAAGAAGGCCGAACGCCAATTGGCCGCGCCGCCCACCGGCATGCCGCCCGGGCACAAGGCCACGAAGGCCGGGAGATTCTGGTTCTCGGAGCCCATCCCCCAGGTCAGCCACGAACCGAAACTCGGACGCACCAGCCTCTGGTCGCCGGTGTTCATGAGCATCAACGACAGCTCATGGCTGGGTAGTTCCACATGCATCGAGCGGATCACCGCCAGGTCGTCCGCGCACCGGGACAGGTGGGGAAAGAGATCGCTGATGGGGATGCCGCTTTGTCCGTGTTGGCGGAAGGTGAAGGGCGAGGGCAGGGCCACGCCGGTCTTCCGCTCCGTCTGGAGGTTGGCATAGGGCAGCATCTGGCCCGCCCGCCGCGTGAGCTCGGGCTTGGGATCGAAGGTGTCCACCTGCGACATCCCGCCATTCAAGAACACATGGATGACCCGCCGGGCCGTGGGCGCGAAATGCGGCATGAGGGGCATTTCGGCCGCGCGGGCGGGCTGGCAGACCAGGTCCGCCAGGGCCAGGGATCCGAAGCCCATGCCGCAGCGCTTCAGGAAGTGGCGCCTGGAATGGGGAAGGGGAAGGCTCATGCGGTTCCGGGTTCAGTCCACGAACGAAAACTCGTTGGAGGCGAGCAGCGAATGGGCCGCCTGCTGCCAGGCCGCGGCCCTGGACGTCTCGTCGGCGGCCCGCACGAAGCGCACGATGCGGTCCAGCTCCGGGGGGCGCGGTTCGCGGGCCAGCATCCGACGGTAGAGCTCCCGGGCCCGCAGGGCATCGTCTGCGCCCGCGGCCTTGCCGGACAGCGCCGCCAGCGCCTTGGCCCGGTCCTGCACGAATTCCGAATTCAGGGCGAAGAGAGCCTGCTGGGGCACCGTGGTGTCCGGGCGCCGGACGGTGCAGGAGCTGGGATTGGCCGCATCGAAGGTGCTCGACAGGTTCGAGACGATGTCCCGGTTCACGAAGGCGTACACGCTCCGGCGCAGCACCCCGGGTTGGTCCTGACGGTCAAAGGGTCTCCCACCCGGGGTCAGGTCGAGTTCGCCGGACGCCCACAGCATGGAGTCGAGCATCGACTCCAGCTCGAGCCGGCGGGTCGGCATCCGCCACCAGAGCTGGTTGTCCGGGTCCACGGTCCTGGCTTTTTCGTTCTCCCGCGACCCTTGTGCGTAGACGGCCGAGAGCAGGATGCGGCGGTGCAGGCGCTTGAGGGATCCCCCGTCCGACGCGAAGGACGAGGCGAGATGATCGAGCAGTTCCGGATGGGTCGGGCGGTTGCCCCGCGTGCCCCAGTCGTCGGGCGTGCGGACCAGACCCTGGCCGAAGTGATGCTGCCAGACCCAGTTCACCAGGACGCGGTAGGTGAGCGGATTGTCTCGGGAGACCACGGCGCGGGCCAGGGCCAGACGGCGGGATCCATCGGGGAACGTCTCCGCCTCGGGCCGGCTCAGTGCGGTGAGGAATCGCGGCATCATCGCCTCGCCCCGGTTCAACGGGTTGCCCCGCCTCAGAACATGGAACGCGGCGGGGGACGCAGACTCGGCAAGCACCATGGCCCGGGCGGGCGATCCCGCCGCGTTCAGGTGAAGGTCGTGGATGGCTCCCCGACGGCCGCCCAGGGAGTCATTGACGGTTCGGTTCAGCAATTTCAGCGCGACCGCGTCCGTCACGGCGGTCGGGGTGCCGGGCCCGAAGAGGTGGCGACGCAATTGCCTCATCACCGGGCTGTTGATCTCGAGTTGCCGAGGATCTTCGTCGGGGATGATCTCGGCGTCGGACACGGCCTCGGCCGAAGCGGTGAGCAGTGCCTTCAGCCAACCCTGATGCACGGCCGCGAACACGTCCCCATAGGCGTCCGCAACCTCCACCAGCGACTTGCAGGGCTTGCGCCGGATGGCCTCCAGCACCCGCGGGTTCCATCGCGGTGCCTCCGCCGAGAGCTTATGCAGGTCCTTGATCGCGGCCGGGTCGCCGTTCTCCTGCTGCAGGGTGTGGATCAGATTCGTGCACGCCCCCTCGAAACCGTCCGCCGGCAACCGGGCCAGGCGCACCCACGGGCCGAACACGGGATCGGTGTCGGGCATGGCGGCGAGGTAGTCGCGCCAGCGGTTGAGGATCAACGGGCGGAGGTCGTCGGTGCGGTAGGAGAGGAACGCGGTGGAGACATCCTGTTCCGGCGCACCCTGGGCGATCTCGCGCAGGTAGAGCCCCACCTGCATGCGCAGACGGCCGCGCATCACCTCGTTGTGTTCGGCGGCCATGTCATCGTGACGGGTCTGGAGGCGCGCCAGGTCCCGCTGGTAGTCGCGACGGGCGTCGTTGGTCTTGCCCGAATCGATCACCGGCAGCACCTCGGGTACGCCGCTCGCCGCCAGGGCCGCGTACAGCGAGTAGTAGTCCCGGGTGGAGATGGCATCGAACTTGTGGTCGTGACATCGGGCGCAGGCCACGGTGAGGCCCATCAGTCCCCGTGAAATGACGTCGATCTGGTCGTCGATCACGTCGTGCCGGTTGCGGTACTGCATGCCGACGGTGAGGAAGCCCAATCCGGCGAGGGCCGGGTCGTTGTCCTTCAACCCCATCTGGTCGGCGGCGATCTGCTCGGTGACGAACCGCTCGTAGGGCAGGTCGGCGTTGAAGGCGCGGATGACGTAATCGCGATAGGTGTAGGAGAACGGGAAGCGGGTGAACCCGATGGCGCTGCCGCCGTGGGTGTCGGCGTAGCGGGCGAGATCCAGCCAATGACGGCCCCACCGCTCCCCGTACCGCGGGGAATTCAGCAGGCGATCCAGCACCTTCTCGCGGGCATCGGGGGACCGGTTCGCCAGAAACGCCTGGGCCTCCTCCCAGGTCGGCGGCAGGCCGGTCAGGTCGAAGGTGGCGCGCCGGAGCCAGTCCGATCGCGAGGCGGCCGGCGAGAGGGACAGGGCACGGGACCGGAGGGCGGCGACGATGAACCGGTCGATGTCGGTGTGGGACGGGTCCCCGCTGGGTGGAGGCACCGGACGGGCTACCGGCTGGTAGGCCCAGTGGTTGGTGTCGCCGCCCGCGCCGGCCGCGGCCTGCAGGGATCCGCCGGCCCAGCCTCCCCAAACCATCATGGCGACCAGAGTCGCCCCCACGACTCGACACATCGCCAAGCCCAGCGATCGGCAGGAAGCCGGAGAGGCGGAATGGCGGCGGGGATTCATCGTTGGGACCGTGAGCCGAAACCTCGGGCCCATCAAGCCCAGGCCGAGAGGGACCGAATTGGGGATCGGGCAAGATCGGGTCCGGTAGCAGAGGGCCAAAGGGCAAGTGCCGTCTGAAGGTGGGCGCCAGCCATGTGAACATCCCGCGCGACCCAGCACGGAAGGGATCGAAACTCGCGAATGGCTCCCTGACTCTTGGCCCCCCTCCATGGAAGCGTCGGGGCTTTGTCAAACCACCTCAACGGCCAGTCCGCCAGTCCACCACCTTGAGCCCAGGCACACGCTTGAGATCACGGTCGTTGGTCACGAGAGCCAGACTGTGGGCCAGGGCGCTGCCAGCGATCTGGCAATCCGCCAAGGCGATCGTGCGCCCCTTGGTTTCCATGTTGGCCCGCAGGAATCCGGCGTGCTCGGCGGCATCGGCGTCGAAGTTCAGAATCGTGATGTCGGCCAGGAACGCTTCCACCGAGGCGGTGAGTTTCGGCGATTGCCGGCGGGCGGCCCCGTAGTGGAGTTCCATGGCGGTGACGGCGCTGATGGCCACCTCGGAAGGTTTGGACTTCTGAAGTCGCTTCACCACCGAATCCACACCGCGCAGATAGTCGCTGACGGTGCAGGTATCCAACAGGTATTTCATGCGAAGGGATCCCGGGCCCGTTCGTCTCTGCCCGGGCGCTGCAAGGGTTGGTCCCAGGTTCCTGCACTGGCCAGGAAGGCTCCGGACCAGGTGTCGACGATGGGCTCGATGACCACGCTGTTGCCCTCCCACCGTTCGCGTACCCGGGTACCTCGTGGAAGGCGACAATCGCCCACCAAGCGGACCGCGAGGCTGTTGCCCACCTTGAAAACCACCGTTTCGCCGCTCATGAAGAATAGAATATCCCAAAAGGATATCCAATCAATGCTTCAGCGCTCGACGAAAAACCTCTCGTCATGATCCCCGCTCTTGGCCTTGTTCGTCCTGGGGCGATCCTTCCCGCCATGGTCCTGCAAGCCTTGTCCCGCGGAATAGACCACGGAGCCTGGTCCGAGCGTTCGGTGGCGCATGGGTTGACCGTCGAACGGATCGACGGGAATCGCGGGCAGAAACTCCGCAGAGACTCGGGCCAGCGACTCTGGAGTCCGGCTTCCGCTCGCCCGACGAGGTCGTTCGACAAATTCAGGGCCGAGGCCGCCGGTTGCGGAGGGGTGGGAACGGGTCGACGATGCGGGAATGAATGTCAGGACCATTGCACTCCTCTCCGGGGCGGCCCTCGTGACCCTCCTGCTGGCGGCCGGCGGATGTCAGGCCACGCGTGCCGGCTACGAGACGGCGCCCTACCGGGTGATCGAGTCGGACGGGGCCTTCCAGGTGCGCGACTATCCGGCGATGCAGTGGGTCGAGACGTCCACGGTCGCGGGGGATGGCGACCCGGATGGAAGCTTCGGCCGGTTGTTCCGCTTCATCACCGGGGGCAACCAGGCGGGACGCAAGATCGCCATGACCACGCCGGTCTACATGACCCAGTCGCCGGGCGCGGGCGATGCCCCCCGGCGGGTCATGGCCTTCGTCATGCCCAGGACCATGGCGGCCGACGCGGTTCCGGCGCCCAGCGATCCCGCGGTCCGACGGCGCGAGATGTCCGCCGGTCGTTTCGTGGTGCTCCGGTTCCGCGGGGGGCGCTCCACGGAACGCGAGGCGGAAGTCCTGGCGAAGCTCCGCGACTGGACGGCCTCCAAAGGCTTTCCGGTGACCGATGCGACCCCGATCTACGGTTATTTCGATCCGCCTTGGACCCCCACCGTCTTCCGGCGCAACGAGGTGATGCTCAGGGTCCCGACGCCGCCCGTCCGGTGAGAAGGCCGACTCAATACGATCATTTTTGAAAAACTTTGAGCAAAGCACCCGATCGTGTGTCAGAGAGGATCGTAGGTGGGTGTCCGCTCAAGGGTTGGCAAAGGAAGCTTGCTTTCGGCGGGGTCGCGGGCGCCCGTAGGTGTTGGCCCTGCCGAGGTTATGTCGCCTGAAGTGAAGGCGGAGAAAATGCTTCCGTCACTTGGGGGTCGGCCCAAAAGGCCGGCCCCCGTCTGTTTCCGACGCCGTTTCCGCCGCATCTTGCCCCAGGTAGCACCGGCGCTCCCGGGGACCCGTGGTCACGCCCGCAGGTGGCCGGGCCGGGCGCTGGGCGGGCTTTGGGGATCCTCCCGGTCCCGGGGCTACCGCGCATGGCGATCCGGCGAGAGCAGCGACAGGTCGAATCGGGGTCGATCTCCCGACAGGATTCCGGCGATGAGCTGGCCGGTCACCGGGGCAAGGCTCAGGCCCATCATGCCGTGTCCGGTGGCCAGGCAGAGATTGAGGTAACGCCCGGTCCGCCCGAGGTAGGGAAGGCCATCCGGCGGCACCGGTCGGAGGCCGAACCAGGGTTGGATGCCCTCAAAGTCGGCCTCCTCGAAGGCCGGGAAATACCTCGGCACCGATCGGACGATGCCACGGACGCGGACGGGATTGACCGTCTCGTTGAGGCCGCCGATCTCCATGGTGCCGCCGAAACGCAAGGTCCGGCCCATTGGCGTCACCGCGACCCGGGCCTCGGTGAAGATCGAGCACAACGCCGGCAATTCCCGTGGCTCCCGCAAGGTCAGGCTGTAGCCCTTGCCGGCCTGGATCGGCAGGTGGAGGCCAAGCTGGGAGGCCGTCTGCGGGGACCACGAACCGCCGCAGATCACGAACTCGTCGGCCTCGACCGGTTCGCCCTCCACCCATGCCGCCCGGACCCGGCCCCGCTCGGTCTGCCACCCCCGGACCTCGGAGTTCCAGCGGAAGCGGCACCCCTGACGCACCAGCTCGGCCTCGAGGCCGGCCATGAATCGGTCGGGGCTGAGGTGGCAGTCCTGGGGGAAATGCACCGATCCGGCCACCGACAGGGTGAGCGCGGGATCCAGCGCGGCGGTCTGCCGCGCGTCGAGGACTTCCGCCGGGATCCCGAGGGCGCGGGCCTGTTCGGCCGTGTGGGCCTCCTCGTCGAGGGCATGCTGGGTCCGGCAGAGCATCAGCAGCCCCTTCTTCACGAGACCGAAGTCGAAGCCGGGAAGCGCGGCCAGTTCCACGAAGGCGGCCCGGCTGGCGAGGCTGAGATCCCGCAGGAGAGGGGCCGCCTTGCGTACCTGGTCGGCCGTGCTGGCGCGCCAGAAGCGCCATCCCCATTCGAAGAGCTGCGGGTCGAAGCGGGGCCGGATGTAGAACGGGGACTCCGGGTTCCACATCCATTTCAGCCCGAGGGCGACCATGCCCGGGGCGGCCAGCGGGATGAAATGGCTCGGCACCACCATGCCCGCGTTGCCGAACGAACAGCCGTTGCGCGACGGCGGGTTCCGGTCGATCACCGTCACCGAGTACCCGGCCCGCACGCAATGGAAGGCCGTGCTCAGCCCGATCACTCCTCCGCCAACGATGGCCACATGTCCCTGCATGGAGGCCGAGGATGGGGCGGGCGCGACCCGTGGTCTTGCCGCGCACCGGCACCTGAGGCGGGAAACCGCGCACAGTCGACGGCGCCGTCCGCCGCGAACCGGGTCCTGCCCGGCCCGGCTCAGTCTGGTTCGGTCCGCTGGGGCCAGCTCAGGATCAACGTGGTCCGCCCGTCGGAATCGGGGGCCAATTCCAGATCACCCCCGTGTGCCCGGGCCAGAGGAAGGCGGGCGGCCGGCAACCGGACATCGACCGAGGATGGCTCGGCCGGAACGACGTCGTTGGATCGGTCGAGCTGGCCGCGTCTTCTTCGGCAATGGCTTCGTTGCTCGCTCGTTACGGGCCTTCAATCGGCCCGCGCCTCGCTCTCGCTTCGTCTTGCGAAAGAATCCGTCACGCAACCCCTTTCCTCCCAACTGCATCGTTCCGCTCAGACGTGCTTCACCACCTCGGAGGCGGGGAAGCGAACCTTCTTGAGCGAGGCATACTTGTCCTCGGCAGATCGATAGCCCGCGGCGCAGGCGACCACCGTGCGGTAGCCCGAGCCAACGAGGTCCAGGGCCTTGTCGTACTCGGCCGGGACGATGCCCTCCATGGGACAGGTGTCGACACCCAGCAACGCCGCCGCCGTCATGAACTGGCCCAGGGCGATGTACACCTGATGGGTCTGCCACGTGTCGAGATGGCCCGCGTCGCCGGCCTTCTGGAGACCGCCAACCATGAGGTTCCGGTAGCCGCCGAGCGACTCGAGGCTTCCTCCGCGGACCTCCACCTGGCGCTCCAGGAAGTGGTCGACGTGGGCCTCGTTCAGGCCGATCTTCAGGGCAAAGACCACCAGGTGTGAGCAGTCGGCCGGTTGGGATTGGCCCCAGGAGTGCGCGACGAGTCCGGCCTTGGTCAGGGGGTTGGTGACCACGATGAACTTCCAGGGCTGGAGCCCGAAACTGGAGGGGGAGAGCACGAGGGCCGACTCGAGCGCCTCCCAGAGTTCCGGGCCGATCTTGGCCGCGGCATCGAATTTCTTGGTGGCGTAGCGCCAGTGGAGGGCCTCGAGCAAGGTTGCAGGGGACAGTTTGTTCATATCCAAGGCCACGAGACTAGCCGGCCCGGGAGGGCCCGCAACCGGGGCGTTGCCCCGCGGTGTCTTCCCGTGAAGGGCAGGTTGCCGTGCGGGATTTCCAGAAGCCATGTCTAGGGTGTCCTGTCAGATTCCTCCTCTCGGGCCCCCTCAGTGCCCTCCTTGTCGCGCCTCAAGAACCTCAAAAACCTGTCCGCCGCCCGGCGTGACCGTTATCCTCGCGGGGATGAATTCCGCGGCCCAATCCGATCTCGTCTTCGACGTGGGGATGAACAACGGGGACGACACGGGGTTCTACCTCGAGTGCGGCTTCCGGGTCGTGGCGATCGAGGCGAACGAGGCCCTGTGCCAGCAGGTGGCCGGGCGGTTTGCGGGGGCCGTCCAGTCGGGCCGCCTCACCATCTTGAATGTCGCGGTGGCCGGTGAACCTGGGGAGGTGGAGTTCTGGATCAATGAGGATCACCCGGAATGGAGTGCCCTGGACGTCGCCAGCGCGGCGAGGGGGGGGCATCGTCACCGCAAGGTCACCGTGCCGGCGGTCCGGTTCGCGGACCTGCTGCGCCGGCATGGTGTGCCCCACTACCTCAAGGTGGACATCGAGAGCGCCGACCACTTCTGCCTGGATGGCCTGCGGGAGGTGGGGCTGCCGGATTTCCTGTCGGTCGAGGTGTCCGATGTCGCCCTCGTGGATGCCTGCGAGGCCCTCGGGTATCGACGCTTCATGCTGGTGGAGCAGAGTTCCCTGCTGCCGATCGGTCCTTGGGAGGGCCCACTGGGCTGGTTGCCGCAACTGCCCCGGATCCTGACGGCGCATCGTGCCTGGCCGTTCCGCCTGCTTCGCAAGCTTGTGGGTTACCGGAGGATTCGTGCCTTGGGTCGGCGTTCGCGGCGGTTCCCGGGGCGGGATTTCCCCATCGGATCCTCCGGCGATTTCGGGCCCAACCTCACCGGTGAGTGGGCCTCGGCCGAGTCGGTCAAGGACCTCTGGCGGCGGCACCACCGTCATTGGACCGCGCACGGACGGGAGTTCTGGTGCGACCTCCACGCCCGTCGCGATTGAAGGGCAGGGCAGCGACAGACGCCGTCGTCTCACCACTGTTACGAAACCCACGGAACGTTGCCGGTTTGAAAACCACCGTTTTGTCAGGTTTCTGGGAGTGTCTTCTTCGGAAGCGAGCGCCAGCCTTTCTTCCTTCTTTCAATGGAGGCTGCGAGCGTTCAAGGCCCAAGCGGCTTGATCGGGAATCGCTTCGACACCCAATCAGCCCGGGTGGGATCGGTGCCTCGACTGATTTCTGGAGAAGGTGATTTTCAAACCGGCAGGTTCAGTCGGTTCTCATGCCGTCGCCGACGCCGTCGCCGCCGCGCGGGATGCGGACCTGGAATCCTGGGGCGACGGGCCCGTGGAGGACCCATGGTTGGCCCCGGGTCACTTCGCCCGCAGATCGAAGCAATGCAGATACTCCTGGTCGCGCAGGTAAAGCCGGCCTCCGACCACCACCGGATGCGGCCAGATGCCGCCTTGGGAACTGCGCCTGGAACTTAGCGGCGTCAGCTTGAAGCGGCTCAGTTCCTTCCATCCCTGGGTGCTGGCCTCCACCATCGCGACGTCGCCCGAACGTTCATCGAGGCAGATCAACTTCCCGTCGGCGTAGGTCACGGCCCCCTTGCCGAAGCCCTTGTGCGCCCAGATTTCCTTGCCCGTCTTGAGGTCCTGACAGACCCAGCCCGCGCCATCGGAGTGGCCGTAGAGGTAGCCGTCCACGCAGATCACGCCGCCGTGGTGGTTCTTCATGACCTTGTTGGAGTAGAGCGGTTCCACCGAGTTTCCTGCGCCCAGTCGGATCGCCTCGCAGCCCACCCCATAGCCGGCGGTCACGTAGACGATTCCGTCCTCGAAGATCGGGGTCGGAATGACCGCCACGCGGCCGGGGAAGTCCTTCTTCCACAGCACCTTGCCGTCCTTCGGCGAGACCCCGAAGAAGCGGTTCATGACCAACTGCACCACCTGGTCCTGCCCCGCGTGGTGGATCAGGATGGGTGAGGCGTACTGGGCCTTGTCGGTCAGATCGGTTGTTCGCCAGCGGACCTCGCCGGTCGCCTTGTCGAGCGCTGCGACGGTTCCCTTCGGCCCACCCGGGGTGCAGATCACCAAATCGCCCGCCACCAGAGGGGATTCGGTGTAGCCCCAGTCCTGCAACTTGCCACCGAGGTCGTCCACGAGATGTTTCGACCACATCTGGCGGCCATCCTTCGCGTTGACGCACACCATCAACCCCTGGCCCCCGATCGCGAAGACCCGGTCACCGTCGACCGTCGGCGTCATCCGCGGCCCATCGCCCCACCCGTTGGGGTATTTCGGACCGGCGGGCGTGTTCCAGGCCTCCTTTCCGTTGGCCGTGTCCACCGCGATCAGGAACTCCTGCCCCTCGCGCAGGCCCATCGTGAACAGCCTGCCCTTTGCGATGGAGTATCCCGCATATCCGAGACCGGCGTTCTCGTAGACCCATGCCGCCCTGGGTCCTCCCCCGGGCCACTGGTTCGGAAGCCCCTTGTCCGGCGAATGATCCTTTCGTCCCTCCCCTCGCCATTGGCTCCAATCCGCCCCCCTCACCGAGAGCATCAGAACCACCCCCAAAACCACCGCGCAGCGCCCCGTATTCATTCCTAACAACCTCCCAAATCCCCACCCCCCGTCAACTTCCAACATAAAGTGACAGGTTTAAAGTGTTGACATGGTCGTGTGTGGGGTGGATGGTGGTGGGGTGAGGTTGGCGAGGATCAAGCGAGGGGGCTCGGAGGGGGCGGTGTACCATTGCATTTCCCGGACGGTCGGGGGGCAGTTGCTGCTGGATGACGTGTGCAAGGCACGGTTGGCGGGATTGCTGGGAGGTTTGTCAAGGTTCTGTGGGCTGGAGGTGATCACATACTGCATGATGGGGAACCACTTCCACGTGCTGGTGAGGGTTCCGCCGGCGGTGCCGCTGACGGATGCGGAGTTGCTGCGACGGGCACGCGAGTTTTACGGGCGGCAGGGGTGCCTGGTGGTCGTGGCGGAGGAGGGGATTCGGGCGTCGGGATGCATGCCGGCGCACGTCCGAGAGACACTTTTGGGGCGGATGGGTGATGTGTCCGTCTTCATGAAGGAGTTCAAGCAGCGGTTCAGTCGATGGTACAACCGGCGCCACGACCGCTTCGGAACGCTGTGGGCCGAGCGGTTCAAGAGCGTTCTGGTGGAGGATTCCCAACAGGCTCTGCGCACGGTGGCTGCCTACATCGACCTGAATCCGGTGCGGGCCGGGTTGGTGTCCGATCCCAAGGATTACCGGTTCTGCGGGTACTCGGCGGCATTGGCCGGAAACAAGGCCCTCCAACAGGGGTTGATGGGGGTGTTTGCCGAGGACACCTGGCGCGGTGCCGCCGCACGATACCGGGAGGCGATGTTCCTGCAGGGGGGGATTGCCGGCCACAGCGCCAAGCGGGCGTTGGACCGGGAGGAGATCCGCAAGGTGCTCTGCGAGGGAGGGCAATTGAGCGAGGCTGAAATCCTGCGGTTGCGGGTGCGGCACCTGACGGATGGGGTGATCCTGGGTTCCCGGGCCTTCGTGAACGAGATGTTCGAGCGCTACCGCTCCATGTTCGGCCCACGACGTCGAGACGGGGCCCGGCCGATCCGGGGGGCGCCCTGGAACCATCTGGCGAGCCTCCGGGATCTGAGGGTCCGGGCGATCGGATAGGTTCCATGGGCGGCGAACGGCGCTTCAGGGGCCTCGATCTGGACACGGTTGCGGGAAGGAGCCTTGCTGAATCATCTCGATAAGTGCCGCATCGCTCCCATGATCGGCGGTTCTTGCCGTGGGGGCCTTCGACGTCGACCATCGACCCGCTCCGAGTGCCCCGCGGGGTCTCTGGTTTGGGTGAGGGCGGTTCCCTCGATCCGAGAATCGACTGGCCAGCGACCAAGGGGCTGCCGTTTGCTCTGCGGCAACGATGTCGAGGGCGACCAAGCGGGTGTTGTTGGTGGATTCGGTGATCTGGCCGCACGGCTTGGAGCCCGATCCACGCCGGGATGTGTGCGGATGGTTCCGCCGATGGACTCCGCCGTCGTTGCCGGTCGAGTGGACGCGGGTGGGCGTCGAGACCGACATCAACGCCGCCCACTCTCCGGGGACGTGGGACGGGGTGATTCTCAGCGGTTCCCCGCGCGATGCGTGGACCGAGGATTCGGTGAATCTCCAGTTGGGCCAATGGATCCTCCGATGCCGCGATGCCGGGGTTCCCGTGCTCGGTGTCTGCTACGGGCACCAGTTGATGGGCCGGGTGCTCGGGGCCCGCGTGGCACCTCATCCCGAGGGGCTCGAATTGGGCAACACGGCCGTGACGCTGACCCCGGCCGGCCGCGCTTCCCGGCTCTTTGACGGTCTGCCGGACCACTTCGACGTGCTGTCGAGCCACTCGGATGTCGTCTCGGACCTCCCGCCCGGTGTGCTCCATACGGTGGCGGGAACCTTCGCGGCCAATCAGGGAATCCAGGATTCGACAGGCCTGCTCCACGGGGTGCAATTCCACCCGGAGACCGATCCGGACTCGCTCCGCTTGATCTGGAACCCGCGCCGTGAACTCTGGCGCCCTCGGGTCCGCTTCGACCTGGACTCGGTGCTCGACCACCTCAAGCCCGCTCCGTCCGGCCCCCGCATCCTCCACAATTTCCTGAAGCATTTCGTCCGGGGATGACCCTCGGACCCACCGACCTGATCGCACCCACCAGCCCCACCTTCTCACCCCCATCTCCCCATGAGCCTGACGTCCTTCTCCTTCCCCACCCGAACCCTCTACGGCACCGGAGCGCTGTCCGAACTGCCCGCGGCCCTGGCCAAGCTGGGCGTCCGCCGTCCGCTGGTGGTGACCGATGGAGGCCTCGTGAAGACCCCCGCATTCGCCCAACTCGCGGCCGTGCTGGGTACCGCCGAGCAGGGGCGCTCCTGGTTCGTCTTTGACGGGGTCCATCCGAATCCGATCGAGGAGGATGTCCGCCAGGCCGCCGCCGCGCTCCGCGACCACCCGTGCGACGGTGTGATCGCCATCGGTGGCGGAAGTCCGCTCGATGCGGGCAAGGCCGCCCGCCTGCTGGTGCGCCGCCCGGGCTACGACCTCGCGAAGTTCTACGACGAGTCCGATTGGAGCGGGCTGCTGCCGCTGGTGGCCATCCCCACGACGGCGGGCACCGGCAGCGAGGTGGGACGCAGCTCGGTGATCACCCTCGACGCCACGCATCGCAAGGCGGTGCTCTTCCATCCCGAAATGCTGGCCAAGCTGGTCCTCCTCGATCCCGCTCTCACGGTGGGCCTGCCTCCGCACCTGACGGCGGCGACCGGGGCCGATGCGCTCACGCATTGCATCGAGAGCTTCACGTGCCCGTCGTTCCACCCGATGTGCGATGGCATCGCGCTCGAGGGCATCCGGCTGATCTTCGAAGCCCTGCCGAAGGCCTACCGCAACGGCCAAGATCTCGAGGCGCGCGGCCACATGCTGGTGGCGGCGGCGATGGGCGCGGTGGCCTTCCAGAAAGACCTCGGCGTGGTCCACTCGCTGGCCCATCCGCTGTCGTCCATCTGCGGGATGCACCACGGTCTGGCCAACGCCTTGTGCCTCGTGGCGAGCATGCGATTCTGCAGCGCGCGTCGGCCCGGGCTGTACCGACGCGTGGGACAGGCCGCCGGCCTCGGGGTGGTTTCCCTGTCCGACGCCGAGGCCGACCGGGTGACGATCGCCTTCGTGGAGTCGTTCCTGAAGGATCTGGGACTCGACAAGAAACTCTCGCAGTGCGGCGTGAAGCCAGAGCACCTCGATGCGCTCGTGGCCCAGGCCTGGGACGACCCGTGTCACCGCACCAATGCCGTGCCGGTCACCGCCACCGACCTCCGGGCCCTCTACCTGGCGGTGCTCTGAACGGGCGCAGGTCATCCGACGCCCCCCGATTCCACCCTCATTCCCAACGCTCTCCCCATGATTCCCCACCAATTGTTCCTGGACGGTCGCTACACCGGCGTGGACGGAAGGCCGAAGACCCGACTGGTCAATCCCGCCACCGCCGAGGTGTTCGCCGAGATCGACGCGGCCACCGTGAAGGAAGTCGATGCCGCCGCGACCTCGGCCCATCGGGCCTTCGAGGACGGATGGCGCGACCTGGCCCCGGGCAAGCGCGCCGCGGTGCTCTTCAAGATCGCCGCCGTCATCCGCGAGAACTCCGAGGAATTGGCCCGCCTCGAGGTGATGCACGTGGGCAAGCCGCTGGCCGACGCCCGCGACGAGGTCGCCCTCGGGGCCCGGGTCTTCGAGTACTACGCCGGCGGCATCGGCCGCTTCTTCGGCCAGACCATCCCGGTGGCCCGCGGCGGGCTCGACTTCACCCTGCGCCAGCCGATGGGTGTCGTCTCCGCCATCGTCCCGTGGAACTTCCCGTTCGCCATCGCCTGCTGGAAGGTGGCGCCGGCCTTGGCGGCGGGGAATGCCGTGCTGCTCAAGCCCGCCTCGATCTCGCCGCTCACCGCGCTGAAGCTGGGCGAGCTGGCCCACGCGGCCGGATTGCCGGCCGGCATCCTGCAGGTGATCACCGGCCCCGGCGGCACGCTGGGCGATGCGCTGGTCACCCACCCGCTGGTCCGCAAGGTGTCGTTCACCGGTTCGACCGAGGTGGGGCGTCGGATCATGGAACTGGCCGGCCGCAACCTGACGCGGGTGTCGCTCGAGCTGGGTGGAAAGTCTCCCAACATCGTCTTCGCCGACGCCGACTGGGAGAAGGCCGCCGATGCGTCTCCGATGTCGGTCTTCGCCAACACGGGTCAGGATTGCTGCGCCCGCAGCCGTGTCTACGTCGAGCGGCCCGTGTTCGAGAAGTTCGTCGAGCGCTTCGCGGCGGCCACCCGGAAGCTGGTGGTCGGCGATCCGTCCAACGAGGCCACCCAGCTGGGGCCCATGGTTTCGGCGGCCCAGCGTCAGGTGGTCGAAGACTACCTGGCCGATGCCCGGCGCAACGGGAGCACGGTGGTGTGCGGCGGCGGTCGCCTGCCCTCGGCGGGGTTCTACCTCGAACCCACGATCCTCACGGGCGTCGCCCCGGATCACCGCTGCTGGCGCGAGGAGATCTTCGGTCCGGTGGCCGCGATCGTGCCCTTCGACGACGAGGCGGCCATGCTGCGCGACGTGAACGCCTCGCCCTACGGACTCAGCGGATCGGTGTGGACCCAGAACCTCTCGCGGGCGCTCCGGGTCTCGCGTGCGGTCCAGAGCGGCGTGCTCTCGATCAACAGCCACAGCAGCGTCCATGTGGAGGCTCCGTTCGGAGGCTTCAAGCAGAGCGGCCTGGGTCGCGACCTGGGCATGGCCGCCATGGAAGGCTACTGCGAAGTGAAGAACATCTACGTGGCCGAATAGGCAATGGCCCGCGATCCCAACCGACCGATCCCCATGACCCTCCCAGAGCTCAAGGCGCAGGTGAAGTCCGGCTCCATCGACACGGTCCTCGTCGCCATCCCCGATCCCTTCGGACGGTTGGTAGGCAAGCGGTTCCACGCGGGCCATTTCCTGGAGTCGGTGGTGTCGCACGGCACCCACGGCTGCAGCTACCTGCTCACCGTGAACCTCGACATGGACCCGCTCGACGGGTTCGGTGTGGCCAATTGGGATTCGGGGTTCGGCGACTTCGAGATGGTCCCCGATGCGGCCACGTTCCGCCCCATGCCGTGGCTTCCGGGTTCGGTGCTGGTGCTGTGCGATTTCCGGCATGCGAGCGGCGCGCCGGTGGCTGAGGCCCCGCGCTCGGTGCTGCGCCGGCAATTGGACCGGCTCCAGGAACGGGGCCTCACCTGCTTCTGCGCCAGCGAGCTCGAGTTCTACCTCTTCGAGCAGACCTACGGCGCGGCCTTCGAGGCCGGGTACCGGAACCTCAAGCCCTCGAGCGACTACCGCATCGACTACCACCTGATGCAGCCGGGCCGCGACGAGCCCCTGATGCGTGCCATCCGCAACGGCCTGACCGCCGCCGGGGTGCCCATCGAGAGCAGCAAGGGCGAGTGGAGCCGGGGCCAGCACGAGATCAACTTCACCTACGGCGAGGCGATGGAGATGGCCGACCGCCACGTGGTCTTCAAGCAGGGGGTCAAGGAGATCGCCGCCCAGCACGGCAAGTCCGTGAGCTTCATGGCCAAGGTCGCGCCGACCGAGGCGGGCAACTCCTGCCACATCCACATGAGCCTGTGGAGGGGCGGCCGGAACCTGTTCTGGGATCCGAAGGCCAAGGCCAGTTCGCCGATGTTCCGCCAGTTCCTGGGCGGGCTCATGAAGTACTCGCCGGAGCTCTGCCTCTTCTACGGACCGACGATCAACAGCTACAAGCGCTACCAGGCCGGCAGTTGGGCCCCCACCCGCATGGCCTGGGCCCAAGACAATCGCACCACCGGATTCCGGGTGGTCGGGCACGGAAACGGGTATCGCCCGGAGAACCGGATGCCCGGGGCCGACGCCAACCCGTACCTGGCCTTCGCCGCCATGATCGCGGCAGGCTTGGCCGGCATCGATGAGAGGCTCGATTGCGGCGAGCCTTACACGGGCAATGCGTACCTCGATCCGAAGCTGCCGCGCCTGCCATCGAGCCTGATCGCCGCCGCGGAGTTGTTCCATGGGTCGCGGTTGGCCCGCGAGGCCTTCGGGGACGCGGTCGTCGACTTCTCGGTCCACCATGCCCGGCTCGAGCACCAGTCCTTCAGCGATGCGGTGACCGACTGGGAGAAGCAGCGCTACTTCGAGCAGATCTGAGCCCGGCGAGGCCTTGCGACGCCGGCGCGCTTCAACCCTGCTTCACGCCGACCTTGAGTCCTGCATTGTCGGGCTTCAGGACGTGGACCGCCGCCCGGGGCATTTTGCGCTGCATCGCCCGGGCGACCGCCTCGGCCTCGTCGAGGGCCAGACACATCAGGGTCGAGCCGCTGCCGCTGAGCCAGCCTCCGACGGCTCCGGCCTTCACGCCGGCCGCGAGGATCGCATCCATGCCCGGGATGAGCGGCGCCCGATACGGCTGATGGATGCGGTCGTCGAAGCAGCCGCGAAGGTCCGCCAGCCGCCTCGTGGCGAACGCGGCCGTGACCAGCGACGCCCGGTTCAGGATGTGGATGGTGTCGGCCTTGGAGAAACTCTGGGGCACCCGCTTCCGGGCCTCGGGCGTGCTGACCTCGAAGTCGGGGATGAGGGTTACCAGGCGGATCCGGCCGGGCAGCGGCACCCTGAGGCATCGCACCTCGTCGCCGACGAATCCCGCCGCCGTGAACCCGCCGAAGACCGCCGGGGCGGCGTTGTCGGGGTGACCTTCGAGGGCGGCCACGACCTCCAGCAGGCCCTGGCGATCGAGCGGGCTGCCGGCGAGCGCATTGAGTCCGGCCACGCAGCCGAGCCGCGCCGTTACGCTGGAGCCGAGGCCGCGCGCGATGGGAACGTCCCCTGAAAGGTGGATGTCGGCACCAAATCGCGCCTGGCGGGTCTTCTTGAAAAAGGCCCCGGCGGCCTCCTCGAGCATGGCCAGCGCGCCGGCCCGGGAGGCCTCGGCGATGGGCGAGGTGATCTCGATGCGACGGTCG
Organism: Verrucomicrobiota bacterium; assembly: GCA_016871615.1. Lineage (GTDB taxonomy): Bacteria > Verrucomicrobiota > Verrucomicrobiia > Limisphaerales > UBA9464 > SXXZ01. Next base: position 33,098 of record VHCX01000001.1, on the reverse strand, counting down.
GACCGGCGTTGGACCCGCGCCCGATTGTAGAAGGCGACGGCCAAACCCAGGGTGTCGAAGCCCGAGCCCAGGTTGGCGGTGGTGCCCGGGACGCGGACGGTGGCCACGGCGGCGGAAGTCATGGCCGGGATGAAACGGCAAAACCCCACTCGGCTCAATGGATTAGCCCATGGGTCCAGCCTCCGGACCAAGGCCTCCGGCTTTTTGACTGCGCGTGGTTTCCATTTTCCCGGCTTCGCCTAGGATCTGGCCCGATGTTCGGCTTGATTCAGGACTTGATGCAGGTCTCGCTGGGGAACCCCCTGGTGCTGCTGCTGGTCGGTTTCCAGATCTGGATGCTCGTGGACGCGATCCGCCGCGAGGAATGGATCTGGGCGGTGTTCATCTTTCTCTTCGGCGCCTTCAGTGCGCTCTTCTACTACTTCATGGTGTACCGGATGCAGGGGCCGGCTGCGGGCGGCTTCGGGCTTCGCGGCTTCGAGCTGCCGGGTGCGGCCGACCGCCGGCGGATCAAGGAACTCGAGGCGCGCATCCACCACCTCGACAAGGCCCGCGACCACTCCGACCTCGGCGACGTGTATTTCGCGCGCGGCCGACTGGCCAAGGCGGAGGCCTGCTACCGCAAGGCGCTGGAGCGAGACCCGGAGGACGACGACACGCTGAGCCACCTTGGCCAGTGCCTTCTAAGGCAGGGCCGTGCGGCCGAGGCCAAGCCGCTCTTGGAGAAGGTCCTGGCGGCGGACCCCAGACATGATTTCGGCGACACGCTCATGGCGCTGGCCGAGACGCAGACGGCCCTCGGCGAGGTGGATGCCGCGCTGCTCAACTGGAAGCGCGTGCTGGAGCACAACAGCTACCCCCGGGCGCGGGTGCAGTATGCCGAACTGCTCGCCTCGAAGGGCCGGGTCGAGGAGGCCCAGGCCGAGATCGACGAGGTGCTGGCCGACCAGAACCATTCGCCGGCCTTCGAGAAGTCGCGCAATGCGGTCTGGATCCGACGGGCCCGCAAGCTGGAGAGCCGCCTGTGACCTGGCCGAGGCTCAGAGGCCTGCTCCTCGTGGCCTCGTGGGTGGCGCTGGTGCCGCCCGGCGGGGGCCGTCTTGAGGCACAGGTGCCGCGGCCTCCGTTCGTGTTGCCCGACTCGATCCAGCGCCCCGTGGGCGGCGGGTTGATCTTCGAGGTGTCGGCAGATCCCGAGGATCCTCAAGCCTACCGCGTCCAGGTGGCCGAGCGGTTGGTCGGATCCCCGGTGTGGGTGCTCGATCCCACGGCCTTGGTCTCGGAGGTGGTTCCCGGGCGGTTTCGGGTGCGTATTTCGGAGCCGGCCGGGCCTTCGACGCGGTTCTACCGGTTGCTTGCCGAGGGTTCCGCCGCCGGCCGCCTCCGGATCACCGAGGTGATGAGCGACAACGCTGGCGTGGCCCCCGACGCCTCCGGGGCCTTCTGGGACTGGGTCGAGATCACCAACCCGCAGGATCAGGCCGTGGACCTGACCGGCTTCGCCCTGTCCGATGACCCGCTGAGGCCGGGCCGATGGCGGTTCCCGGAAGGGTGGATCCAGCCCGGGCAGTCGATTCTGGTGTACGCCTCGGGCCTGGATCGCGTTGGGCCCGGCTCCGAGCTGCACACCGACTTCCGCCTCGATGCCGCCGGCGAGACCCTGACCCTCAGTGATGCGGAAGGTCGCCGTGTCGACGAGGTGGCCATCCCGCGACTGGGGCCCAACGAGTCGCTCGGTCGTCCGCCCAACCCCGAGACCGGGGAATGGGTCGTGTACTCGAAGTCGCAGGCCACGCCGGGGGCGGCCAATGGTGCCGTCTCGGTGGGGCCGCCCCTGCCGCCGCCGGCGTTCTCGGTCGATTCGGGGTTCCATGCGGCGGGTGCCGAGGTGTTGCTGGAACTGCGGGCTTCGCCGACCAACGCCCTGATCCGCTACACGACCAATGGGGACCCGGTCACGGTGGTGTCTCCGGCGTGGTCGGGACCCTTGCGGATCCAGCGTTCGCAGGTGGTCCGGGCCAAGGCCTACCTCGAGGCGCGCTCCAGCGCGGAATCGATGCGCAGCTATTTCTTCGGCGTCACCCACGACCTGCCGGTCATCTCGCTGGCGGCGGCTGCCTCGAACTTCGACTTCAAGAACGGCTACCTCATCGGCATGGGCACCAGCGTTCTCAACGCCAGCGGGCAGGTGCTGCAAAATTATCCGTACTCCGGGTCCAATGCCTGGAAGGACCGCGAGATCGAGGTGGTTTTCGAGTTCTTCGAGGCCGACCGCCAGTCGAAGGTCCGGCAGAAGGTCGGCCTGTCGGTCTATGGCGGCTGGGGTTCGCGGGGGTACCCCCAGAAGTCCTACGCGCTGTCGGCGCGCGCCAAGTACGGCGACGGCAACCTCGCCTACCGCTTCTTCCCGGACCGTCCCATGGACCAGTTCGAGGCGCTGGTGCTGCGTAACTCGGGCAACGACAACCAGAGCACCCACCAGACGGCGGTGCGCTCGCCCATCACCCAGTTCGGGCCGGTGACCACGTACGGCAGCTACTTCGTGAACGGCCAGTTCACGCTGATGCGTGACGCGATGATGCAGCGGCTCATCGCCGACACCGGCCTCGACACGCAGGCCTACCGGCCGACGGTCGTGTACCTCAACGGCGACTACTGGGGCATCCACAACCTGCGGGAGAAGCTCAACGAGCACCACGTGATCGGTAACCATCAGGTGCCCCGCGGCGGACTCGACCTGATCGAGGGCTACGGCACGGTGATCGCCGGCGACAGCCAGACCTACACGGCGATGCGCTCATTCATGGCGTCGAGGGACCTTTCGGTCGCCACGAATCTGCAGACGTTGGTCGACCGGTATCTGGACCTGGACAACTTCCTCGGCTACCAGGCGTCGGTCGCCTACTTCCAGAACTTCGACATCGGCAACATCAAGTGCTGGCGGCCCCGGGTGCCCAACGGGAAATTCCGGTGGATCGTGTACGACCAGGACTATGGGTTCCACCTGTGGCGTCCCGACGTGTACGTGCCGGCCATGGCCCGCGACTACGCGTCCTACGACAACATGTTCGCCTTCCTGACCGCCGGCACCGGCACCGGCACCGGTTGGCCCAACGAGGGGGGACGCACCCTGATGCTGCGTCGGTTGTTGGCCAACCCGGAGGTGCGAACCCGCTTCCTCCAGCGCTGTGCGGACCTCCTGAACGGGCCATTCCGCGAGGAGCGGGTGGAGGCGACGATCCGCTCCATGGCCGCGGTGATCCGGCCCGAGATCCCCCGCCACCTCCAGCGCTGGAGCTTCGCCGAGTTGCAGAAACGGGGGTATGGCAAGCCCTACCAGGCGGAGTATGATCCCTTCACCCAGGCGACCTGGGAGAAGAACATCGATTCGCTGGGCGACTTCGCCCGAAGGCGCCCGGCCAAGCTGCGGCAGGACTGCCTTGCCCACTTCGGCCTGAAGTCGGGCTTGGCCCAGTTGCAGGCGGTGGTGTCGCCGGCCGGGGCGGGGCAGGTGCGGCTCAATCGCACCGAGTCCGCGCCGCCGCCCTGGATGGGCACCTTCTTCCGGGATGTGCCGGTCGTGGCCACGGTCGTTCCCAAGCCGGGATTCCGCATGGTGGGCTGGAGTGGTTGGGGCATCGACACGGCCGGGGGCCGTTGGTCGTTCCAGCCGCCCATCGGGACCAACACGCTGACCGCGCGCCTGGAGGCCTACTCGCCGGTGCCGCCGGCTCGGCCGCCCGTGATCCTCACCGAGATCCAATACCATCCGTCGGCCGAGGCCGATTCCGGGGATTGGTTCGAGGTGCACAATCCGGGTCCCGAGGCGGTGGACCTCACCGGATGGATCCTGCGCGATGTGACCGACGACCATGTCGCCGTGATCCCGGGCGGAGGGATTCCGGCCGGCGGGTACGCCGTGCTGTGCCAGGACACCTTGCGGTTCCAGCGGGCGTTCCCGGCGGGGCCGGTGCCGCTGGGCGAGTTCGGGTTCGGTCTGGGCAATGGCGGCGACACGCTGCGCATCCACTCGGCCGACGGATCCCTGGTGCTGCGCCTGGCTTACGAGGATTCGGCCCCGTGGCCGGTGGATGCCGACGGGCACGGATCCACCTTGGAGTTGAAGAGCCCTGGTGCCTATTCCGACCAACCGGCCGCCTGGAAGGCCTCGAGCCGGCTCGGCGGATCTCCAGGCGCGGCCAATCCGTAGGGAGACCTGTGGTCCATCGGCCGTCCTTCGATCGGTTTAAAGCCTGTCTGCGGACAGGCTCTTAGACCGCGTATCCCAACCGGGCCACCCAGGCCTCGAGCTCGTCGGCGCCGAAGTCGGCCAGCACATGGCCGTCCCACTCGATCGAGGGCGCCCGGGTCTGGCCGGTAAGGTCCCGCATCTCGGCCCGTGCGGCGGCATCGCGGATCACGTCGAGGGTTTCGTAGCCGATCTTGCGGGCATCGAGCCACTCGATGGCTTCGTCGCACCAGGGGCAACCGGGCTTGATGAAGAGGCGGACGTGCTTCGGGGTCATGGAGATCAGCGGGGAAGGGGGCAGGATCGGTTGAATTCGACGCAGTCGGCGTAGCGGACGTCGGATCCACCGAAGAGGTCCAGGGCCGATCCGATGGTCAGGTGGATGCGACCGCCGCCCACGCGTTGCACGGTCTTGAGGTCGTCGATCGAACGGGCGCCGCCGGCGTAGGTCGCTGGGATGGGGCACCAGCGCGCGAGCGATTCGACCAGCCCAAGATCAATGCCCCGGCACAGCCCCTCGACATCCACGGCATGGATCAGGAACTCGGAGCAGGACCCGGCTAGGTCGTGGCAGACGGCCTCATCGACCTCCAGCGAGGTGAAGCGCTGCCAACGGTCGGTGACCACCCAGTACCGGCCGTCGCGCTTGCGGCAGCTCAGGTCCAGCACCAGACGTTCTTTGCCCACACGCTGGACGAGGTCGGCGAGGCGTTGCCGATCGAGAAGCCCGTCGCGGAACACCCAGGAGGTGACGATCACCTGCGAGGCCCCGGCTTCGAGCCAGGCCGCGGCATTGTTGAGGTTCACGCCGCCGCCATATTGGAGGCCGCCCGGCCAGGCCCCCAGCGCATCACGCGCCGCGGCCTCATTGCCCGGCCCCAGGGCGATCACATGGCCCCCGGTCAGGCCGTCCTTCCGGTAGAGCTCGGCGTACCAGGAGGGCGGGCGATCCGATTGGAAGCGGGTGAGCGTGGAAGCGCCCGCGTCGTCGAGGGTCCCCCCGACGATCTGGACCACCTTCCCATGGCGCAAATCGATGCACGGCCGAAACACAGGGGCGAACCTTAGGGGTCAACCGTTCCGGAGGGAAGGCGCTGGGCGAGCGGGGCGTCCGAGGCACGTCGGGACGCAGTCTCAAGGGTTTCAAGGGGCTGAAGCCATGGGGGTAGAGTGCGTTTTCCCGCGTGACACTTGCGTGGTGGCCCTGTCCAAAGGAGTGATGATCGCGCCCGAGCCCATGGAGATCGCCTGCGTGGAGCAGGGGAAGGTCCATGAGCAGGCGGGTTCCCAAGGCCAAGAGGGCGGATTCACTGCGGAGTTCGAGGCCATCTATGCGGCGCATGCTCAGCCGGTGTATTACTTGGCGCTCCGGTTTCTGGGCGACCCGGCCCAGGCCGAGGATGCCGCCCATGATGTGTTCGTGAAGGCCTTCCGGAGTTTCCGGGACTTCCGGGGCGAATCCGAGGTGCGCACGTGGCTCTACCGGATCACCCTCCACCACTGCACCAACCTCCGTCAGCGATGGTCGGCCCGGAACATCCACCTGGCCGACGATGCGTCCGTGCTGGAGGCGGAACCTTCCGCAGGTCGCGATCCTCTTCGGGCGCTGGAGACCAAGGAATTGGGGCAGCGGATCCAAAACGCCCTCGACCGGTTGCCCGACGAATACCGTTGCCTGCTGCTCCTGGTGGCCGACCAAGACCTCAGCTACGAGCAGGTGGGTGAAATCACCCAGCAGACCCCCGATGCCGTCCGGGGCAAACTGCATCGGGCCCGCAAGGCCTTCTCGACGGCCTTCGCCAAGACCGCCTGAACCTTGAAGCCATGAATCCCCCGTCCACCCGACTCCAGCAGACCCGGCGACAAGACCTCGAGGTCGAGCAGCGACAGGGCCAGCAGGTCGAGGGCCTTCGCGATTTCGAGAGTCCCGAGGCGCTGATCGCCTGGGATCGCTCGCAAACATCCGTGCCTGAGCCTCTCCGCTCGCGCGTGGTCGCCAGCCTGGCTCAGACCCATGGGGCGATCTCGCCGCGGGAGGTCGGCTCGAAACCTTGGTGGAGGCGACTCTTTTGACGCCAATCGCGTCCCAGGCGAAGGGTTCCCGGGCGGCTTTGGCGGCCCATCGGGCCGGGATGGCTCGGAGGCAGTTGAGCCATTGCCTGTGGTGCTCCCATCGCTGCGGGGTCGATCGGTTGGCCGGCCAACGAGGACCTTGCCACGCCGGTCCCGAGGGTCGCCTCTTCAGCGCACGCGTCGAGGTGGGCGATGAATCCGACCTGTGCCCGGTGTTCGCGGTGGCCTTCAGCGGGTGTGATCTCCGGTGCGATTTCTGCAACACCGGGCGCGAGAGTTGGGACGCGTCGGCGGGTTCCGTTGCCGCCGGTCCCGGGAAGGAAGCCCTGGTGGCGCGCATCGGTCGGGCTTGGGAATCCGGCGCGGTGCGCAGCCTGATGATCCTCGGGGGCGAGCCGACGATCCACCTGGCCTCGGTCTTGGATCTGGTGGCCGCGCTGCCGGACGGGTTGCCGTTGGTGTGGAAAACCAACGCCCACGGCACCCCGGAGTCCCATGCGCTGCTGGACGGGGTCTTCGACTGCTGGGTAGCCGATCTCAAGTTCGGCAACGACGACTGCGCCCGCCGCATCGCCCGGGTGGATGGCTATTGCGCCCGCGTGCACCCCAACCTGATCCAGGCGGCCCGGAGCACCCGGCTCATCGTGCGTCACCTGCTCATGCCGGGACACTTGGACTGCTGCTGGCGCCCGGTCGCGGCTTGGATTGCGGCGAGCTTGCCCGGGGTGGAGGTCAGCCTTCGGACGGGCTTCTGGCCCGGTTGGTTCAGCGGACGGCATCCCGAACTGCGCGTTCCAGGACGGATCGGTGAAGCCCAGGAAGCCGCTCGTATCGGCATCGAGGCCGGGCTGCGCCTCATCGAATGAACTGTCGGAGGCCTCAAGTGCTGATCGACCTCAACCCAACCGAAGCGACCTCGACCGGAATGAATCCGACCCTTGAAGCCCCTGATCCAATCCGATCGGCCGGACCCAACGGACCAGCGTCCCCGCAGGCGGCCCCCGACGAACCGGTGGCCGTTCCTGAGCCTGTTCAGGTGGTTTCGGAACTCATGCTGCTGCCCGACGGTCGCATCCTCGCCCATCATCTCACCCCGGAACTGGCGGCACTCCTCCGGACCGCGCTGGATTCCGGGGATCCTACAACCCATCGTGTTACACCTTCTCCATGACTCCCAACGCCTTCGCCTCTGAACTCGAGGTGCTCGTCCGGGCCCGCTATCCGCTGATCTACATCCAGACCAGTGAAGAGTTACGGGTGCTGCCGCTGGTGCTGGACATCGCCGCCCGCCGGGGCAAGAAGGCCTTCGAGTGGTCCTACTCGACGGGCATCGTGGCGGCCGGGGCCAACATCCAGAGCCAGAAGGGCCGCTCCGGTGCCACCAAGGACCCGCTCGCGGCGCTCGACCAGGTCCTGGAGCAGGTCGAGCCGGCGATCTTCCTCTTCAAGGATTTCCATCCGTTCCTGGTGAAATCCAACTTCGCGGTCATCCGCAAGCTCAAGGACATCGCCCTGCACCTGAAGAACAGCTTCAAGACGGTGATCCTGGTCTCGCCGTTGCTGGAGATCCCGGCCGAACTCGACAAGGAACTCACCGTCCTGAGCTTTCCGCTGCCCACCAAGGACGACCTGGGAGCGCTGCTCGACCGCATCCTGCAGGACGTTCGGGCCATCAAGGAGGTGGTGATCGACCTCGACGCCGCCGGCCGGGACCGGTTGCTGCAGGCCGCCCTGGGGCTGACCCTCGGTGAGGCCGAGAACGTGTTCGCCAAGATCATCGTCAAGGACGCCCGTCTCAGCAGTGACGACGTCAACCAGGTCTTCGCCGAGAAGCAGCAAATCATCCGCAAGAGCGGTCTTTTGGAGTACTACGCCACCACCGAGAACTTCGGGAACGTGGGCGGCTTGACGACCCTCAAGGATTGGCTCACCAAGCGGTCGTCGGCCTTTTCGCCCGAGGCACGGATCTTCGGGCTGCCCTTCCCCAAGGGGGTGCTGCTGCTGGGAGTGCAGGGGTGCGGCAAGAGTCTCTGCGCCAAGGCCATCTCCAGCCAGTGGCAACTGCCGCTGCTGCGCTTCGACATGGGCCGGATGTTCGGCAGCCTCGTGGGCTCGTCCGAAGAGAACGTGCGCCGCGCCATTGCGGTCGCCGAGTCGGTCGCTCCAGCCATCTTGTGGGTCGACGAGATCGACAAGGCCTTCTCTGGATCCCAGGGAAGTGGCTCGAGCGACGGCGGCACGGCCGCCCGCGTGTTCGGGACCTTCCTGACCTGGCTGAGCGAGAAGAACGCGCCGGTGTTCGTGGTCGCCACGGCCAACGACATCTCGCACCTGCCGGCCGAACTGCTCCGCAAAGGCCGCCTCGACGAGATCTTCTTCGTCGACTTGCCGGCCGAATCCGAGCGTGCCGACATCTTTCGGGTGCACATCGGTCGACGGGGGCGGTTCCCGGAGAATTTCGACCTGCCGCGCCTGGCGGCGGCCTCGGCCGACTTCAGCGGCGCCGAGATCGAGGAGGCCATCAACAGCGCCCTGTACGAGGCGTTCTACGACGGGGTGGACCTCACCACCGAGCATGTCCTCCAGGCCATCCGCCAGACCGTGCCGCTGGCGCGGACCATGGATGAGCAAATCAACCGGCTTCGCAGTTGGTCCGAGGGACGGGCGCGCAACGCCAGCACCCCGCGCCATGCCGCTCTGGGCGAACACCTGCCCCGCAAGGTCGAGTTCTGAAATCGCCCTCGCCGGATTCCTCGCCGGATTCCGCGTGACGGTTTCCCGCCAGCCCGGTCCAACCCCACAACGCCGTTCCACAGGTTCATCCCATGAGTGCCGTCGCCATCATCGCCCCCATCGTCGTGAGTTCCTGGCCCGCCATCAGTGCCGCCGTCGCCTCGGCCGCGGTTTCGATCGGGTTCTCCGTGGCCCGTGAATCCGCCCAAGAGGGCGTGTCGCAAGATCTGCGCCCGGCTTCGAACACCGTGACCCTCGACGTTCCGAACTGCTCGGCCGTGACAGGCACCCTTGGGCGGGATCAGCGGATCCGCCTGATCCGGGACGGCGTGCAGGTGGAATTCAGCCGCGATGCCCGGGGACGCGATTCGGTGTGCGTCACGGGCGAGGGGCTTTCCGCCGAGCAGCTCCGCGCCATCGGCGATGAGGTCGCCGGACGGACGGTGCAGCATTATGTGCTCGCCAAGCTCAAGTCCGAGATGGCGGGCAAGGGGATGGATCTGGTCGAGGAGACCGTGGACGAGAACCAGTCGATCCGCCTTCGGGTTCGTCATTGGCAGAATTGACTCCACCAACGCATCCATGAAAACGCGCGAATACGAGATCACTATCGGACCCACCGGAGAGGTGGAGATCCATGTCGAGGGGTTCCAGGGCAAGGGCTGTGTGGAGGCCATCCGCTTCTTCGAGCAGGTCGTCGGACAGACCCAGGAACTGCGGCACACCTCCGGGTACTATGAGCCCGACGAGGATGTGACCTTGCGCAACGAGCAGAGGCACTGACGCACCGAACCTCCTGTGCGGATGGATTCCGAGTCGTCCAGTTATTATCCGCCGCGCGCCGGGCGTCGGTGGGTCTCCCCGCGACTGGGCCAAGCGATGGATCGCCTGGGATTGGCGATCCGGCGGATGTGGATGTGGTTGAGCGGCCCGCTCGGTCGTGGGGTTTGGCTGGAATTGACGGGTCTCCAGTGGTTGTCGGCCTCTCTCATTCCAGGCCGAGGGTATGCGCTGTTGGGTCAGCGGACCTTGGGCCGCGTCTTCTTGGCCGGTTGGTGGTTGTGCGCCGCGGCCACGTTGATCTTGCTGTGCCACCCGACCATGGGGTGGTTCATGGGAGGCATGGCTTCTTGCCATTCGAGCGGACTGGCCTTCCTGATGCTCCGGCAGCGTGAAGCGAACCAGGGGCACCCGGCCGGCCTCGCTGAACGGATCTTGCTGCCGCTGGTGTGCTGGGCGATTTATTACTCGCTGGTCTACCTGCCGGCCTTCGATCAATTCCGGCGTCACGTGGCCAATCCCTTGCGGATCACCACCGAGGATCGCACCGTGGTGATCAACCCCCGGATTCAGGCCGCTGAGGTGCAGCGCGGAGATTCCATCGCCTTCCATCAGGAGGGATTCCGCATCCAGCCGCCGGGCGATTATCCGAGAGTCTTCGCGCCGGGGCCGATCTTTGGCCGGGTGTTCGGGCTGCCGGGCGATCGCATCGCCTTCACGCCGAAGGCGGTGCGAGTGAATGGCCGGGATTTGCCACGCCTGCCCGGAATGCCGATGGAAGGCGAGCAGGTGGTGGAACCCGAGCAGTGGTTCGTCTGGCCCACCGTCCGAGCGCCCCGGGAAGGGGTCATGATGGGTGGGGTTCGCCGCCTTGCCGACGATTCCTTCGCAGAGGCCTTCCTGCGCATGTCGGCGGTGCGACATTCCGATTTTCTGGGCCGGGCCTATGGCCGATGGTTCTTCAACACACCGAGCACCGAGCCATGAGCCGCTTTGGAAAACTGGAATTCGAAACGGGACCCGAGCCGTCGGGGCAGCAGTCCCTCCGGACGGCGGCGGGCGAGTCGCATTGGTCGTCGGAGGCCGAGCGCGCGTTCCAGCTGGGCGACTTCGAACTGGCGTTGCGGCTCTTCGCCCGGGTGCTCGAACACAACCCGGCCAGCGTCCCGGCCTGGGCGGGGCAAGTCCGCTCGTTGATCGAGTTGGGTGAATTCCGCGAGGCCCGCTTGTGGGCCGACAAGGCCCTGGAGCGATTCCCGCAGGCTCCCGACCTGTTGGCCTCGAAGGCGGTGGCTCTGGGCCGGTTGGGAGACCGCGACAACGCGCTGGCCTTCTCCGATGCCAGTCTCGAGGAGCGGGGCGATTCGGCCTACGTGTGGCTGGCCCGCGGCGATGTGTTCTTGTCGAGGCGGGAGACGCAGGCCGATCACTGCTTCGAGCGGGCCCGCAGCGTCCGCTCCTCGGACTGGACCTGTCCCTGGCTGGCCGGCCGGATCCGCCACGTGCATGGTCAGTTCGCCAAGGCCCTCCACTCGGCCCGTGAGGCCTGCAGCTTGGCTCCGGGCGAAATCTCGCCGTGGCTGCTGGCCGGCGAATGCCAATTGGCGCTGGGGTTCCACGAAGAAGCCCGCCTGTCGTTCACCCAGGCTTGGCAAATCCAGCCGGATTCGCTGGCGGCCCGCGAGGGCCTGAGCCGCTCCGATCGACCCGGCGTCTGGGAGAGGTGCACCGGCCTCGTTCGTCGAGTTTTCAGCGCATGAACCCTTCCATCGCCGAATTCATCCATCCACGGATGGACCGCCTGCTCATCGACGCCGTCTCGCTCGCTGCTTCCGATCTGCACGTCGTCGTCGGAGTCCCACCGGCCTTCCGAGTGACGGGCGAGATCCTCCTGGCCGACGAGGATGCCCTGGGGCCTGAGGAATGCGAGGCCATGGCGCAATCGCTCCTGACCGACCTTCAGCGCGAGACGTTGGATCGCCGCTGGGAACTCTGCATCTCCGTTCGGCACCCGGTCGCAGGCCGGATCCGGGTCACGTTCTACCGGCGCAACGGGGTCACCGAGCTGAGTTGCCGATTCTGCGGCAAACACTTCCCGACCCGCGAGGAACTCGGCCTGCCCCCTCGCATCGACGAGTTGGCCCGCAAGACCAACGGGCTGGTCCTCATCACCGGTCCCACCGGAGCCGGAAAGAGCACGACCATGAACTACATGATCGACCTCATCAACGGGGAGCGCCGGTGCAAGATCCTGACCATCGAGGACCCCATCGAGCGGGTGCATGAGAATCGTCGGGCCATCGTGGTCCAACAGGAGGTGCTGACCGATGTCCGTTCCTTCAACCATGCGCTCATCCACGCCCTGCGGCAGGATCCCGATGTCATTTGCATCGGGGAGATGCGCGACCATGAGACGATCCAGACGGCCCTGACCGCCGCCGAGACGGGTCACCTGGTGTTGGCCACCCTCCATGCGCCGAGCGCCATGCACGCGCTCGAGCGGGTGGTGGGTATTTTCGAGGGCAGCGCCCAGAAACAGGTGGTGTTGCAATTGGCCAATTCGCTTCAGGGGGTGATCTCGCAGGAACTCCTGCCGTGCGTGGACCGCACCCGGCGGGTCCTGGCCTACGAGCTCCTCATGGTGACCCCGGCCGCCCGGGCCGTGATCCGTGAGAACGATTTGCACCAGCTCTATACCATCATGCAGCTGGGGGCGCGCGACGGATCGGTCCTCATGGACAACTGCCTCTACGACCTCTACTCGAAGTGCCACATCACCTACGATGCGGCCATCTCGCGGGCGAGGAACACCGACCGCTTCAAACCCAACGCGGATTGACCAGGCCTGGCTGGAGTGGGTGGTGTGGGTCCTGAATGAGCCGGCGGAGGTAGTCTTTTCCCCCTTTACGCGAACGCCCCGTCCGGTAGTATTTTGGTTCGTATTCGCATGGACAAAGAGCGGAAATTGATCGTTGCCGGCAATTGGAAGAGCAACAAGACCAACTCCGAGGCGGTGGCACTGGTCGCCGACCTGATCCGGGAGTTGGCCCCCGTGAAGGAGGTCGACGTGGTGGTCTGCCCCGCCTTCACGGCCCTCTCCGATGTCTCCAAGCTGGTCCTGGGCTCGAACCTCCGTCTCGGCGCCCAGAACCTCAGCGACTCGGGCTACGGCGCCTTCACCGGCGAGATCGCCCCGGGCATGCTCCGCGAACTCTCGGTGCGCTATGTGATCCTCGGGCACAGCGAGCGCCGCCAGTTCCAGAAGGAGTCGGACGCCCTGGTCGCCAAGAAGGCGGCCAACGCCCACGCGAACAACCTGATCCCCATCGTCTGCGTCGGCGAGACCCTCGCTGAGCGCGAGGCCGGCATCACCGAGAAGGTGGTCGAGGGGCAGGTCCGTGGCAGCCTGTCCGGTCTCAGCGCCGAGCAGGTCGAGTCCACGGTGCTCGCCTATGAGCCCGTCTGGGCCATCGGCACCGGCAAGACGGCCACCAGCGCCCAGGCCCAGGAGGTGCATGCGTTCATCCGCAAGGTGCTGGTCTCCTTGCAGGGCGAGGCCGTCGCCCGCCGCGTCCGCATCCAGTACGGCGGCAGCGTGAAGGGCTCCAATGCCCGCGAGCTGCTCCAGCAACCCGACATCGATGGCGCGCTGGTCGGCGGCGCCTCGCTCGAATCCAAGAATTTCGTCGAGATCATCAAGAACGCAATCTGAGCCTTGGGCAGGGGCTTGCCTCTGTTCCCCAAACCCCGCCGTTCCAAACCCCGCCGCTCCGACACCTTCCACCGTCCTTCAAAACCTCACACAACATGGGCATCCTGATTGGTCTCCTGAGTTTCGTCCTCGTCCTGGTCTGTCTGCTTCTGGGCCTGCTGGTCCTCATCCAGCTGCCCAAGAAGGAGGCCGGCATGGGCATGGCCTTCGGTTCCGGCGCGGTCGACACCCTGCTGGGCGCCGGCGCCGGCAGCGCGCTGACCAGCATCACCAAGTGGACCGGCGGCATCTTCCTGGCCCTGTGCGTCATCCTTGCCTGGTTGGGCAACCTCAAGAACAGCTCCGGTTCCGCGGCGAAGGCGGTCCGCGAGGCGGTCAGCCGCACCGAGCCCGGTGCGGTCCCGAATGCGATGACCTCGGGCCTGATCATCGCCACCAACGCCCCGGCTCCGGCTCCGGCTCCGGCGGCGCAGACGCCTGCGGCTCCGGCCCCCGCGAAGTGATCCCCGCCGCCGGTCAACGAAACGCCCCCGTCCGGACGACGGGGGCTTTTTGTTGCCGACCGGGCGGGGCGGGGCGGGCGGTTTTCCTCGGGTTTCGTGACATCCTCGGCCTGCTTGGGACGGCGGTCGCCCTCGGGGTGCTGGTGGGGTGCGGCCCCGCCGATCGGGCCGATCTGGTCATCCACAACGGCCCCGAGCCGGAGACCATCGACCCGCAGATCCTCACCGGGCAGGCCGACGGTCGCATCGCCTCGGCGCTCTTCGAGGGCCTGACCCGCTTCAATCCCACCAATGGCCTGGCCATGCCCGGTCTGGCCTCGCATTGGGAGATCTCGAAGGATGGGCGGACCTACACCTTCTTCCTCCGTCCCGAGGCCTGCTGGTCCACCGGGGAGCCCATCGAGGCCAGCGAGGTGGTCTGGTCGTGGCGGCGGGCCGTCACGCCGGCGACGGCGGCCGACTACGCCAGCCAGTTCTTCTGCGTGCGCCATGGCCGGGCCCTGGTCAACGGGGAGCTTCGGGATCCGTCCCTGCTCGGGGCCGAGGCCGTGGATGCGCGGACGGTCCGCGTGCATCTGGAGAACCCGACGCCCTACTTCCTGGAACTGGCCGCCTCGCGGGTCTTCTTCCCCATCCCCCGGCGCGCCGTGGAACGCTGGGGTGACCAGTGGATCCGGGCCGATCCCTTGCCCTGCAGCGGGCCCTACCAACTGCTGGGCTGGCGGGTGAACGATCGCTTCCGGCTCCAGCGCAACCCGAGGTATTGGGACTCGGGCCGGGTCTCCGCCGGGCGAATCGACATCCTCAGCGGGGACAACCCGTCCACGGCGCTCAACCTGTTCCTCAGCGGCGAGGTGGACCTGATCTCCGACCGCAAGATCATCCCCGGCGAACTGGGGCCGGAGCTGGCCCGCCGGCCCGATTTCCACCGCTTCGATTATCTCGGCCAGGACTTCCTCCGCTTCAACACCACGCGCCGGCCGTTCCAGGATGCGCGGGTCCGTCGCGCCGTGGCGCAGGCCATCGACCGGACCCGCATCACCACCCGCATCACGCGGATGGGCGAGCGGCCGAGCGCGGCGATCACCCCGGCCGGCACCGGCGGATACCAGCCCCCCTCCGGCCTGTCCTTCGATCCGTCGGCCGCACGCCGCCTGCTGGCCGAGGCGGGCTACCCCGGGGGGCGCGGATTCCCGCAGGTGGAGTACGCCTTCAACGTCGGCTCGCGGCTCTACGAGCAGACCGGCGTGGAGATCCAGGCCATGCTCCGGGAGCATCTGGGACTCCGCGTGGAGTTGCGCCCGCTGGAGTGGAAGACCTACCTCGCCGAGATGTCGGCCCTGAACTACGACCTCATCCGGGGGTCGTGGATCGGCGACTACGACGACCCGATGACCTTCCTCGACTGCTTCCTCTCCGACAGCGGCAACAACCGCACCGGCTGGAAGGATCCCCGGTACGATGGGCTTCTTCGGGCGGCCGCCTCCGAGGGCGACCCGGGGCGAAGGGCCGGGATCCTTCGCGAGGCCGAGACGCTGCTGGTCGAGCAGGCCGTGCCGGTGACCGGGCTCTACAGCCATGTCGGGCTCTACGCCGCCGATCCCCGCAAGGTCGCCGGGGTCTGGCCCAACCGGATGGACGAGCACCCGTTCTTTTCCCTGCGGAGGATCCGGCCATGAGGTCCTGGGTGATCCGACTTGCCGCGGTGCCGGTCCTCCTGTGGGCGGTGGCGACCCTGTGCTTCTTCCTGCTGCGGGCCCTGCCGGGAGGGCCCTTCGACCGGGAGCGCGCGGCGGCCTCCCGGGAGGTCGAGGCCGCGCTCCGGGCGCGCTACCACTGGGACGAGCCGTTGGGGTGGCAGTACCTGCGCTATCTCGGAAACCTGGCGCGAGGGGACCTCGGCCCGTCGCTCAAGTACCGCAACCACTCGGTCAACGACCTGCTGGCCCAGACCGTGCCGGTCTCGCTGTCCCTCGGCGCGCTGGCCTTCGTCGTGGCCATGGGGCTGGGCATCCCGGTCGGGGTGTTCTCGGCCCTGGGGCGCGGAGGCTGGGCGGAGGCGACCTCGTCGCTGCTGACCCTTCTCGGGGTCTGTGTGCCGGTCTTCGTGCTCGGCCCGCTGCTGGTTCTGGTCTTCGCCCTCGGGCTGGACTGGTTTCCGGTGGCCCTCTGGGGCGGAGGGTCCCGGGCGGTGCTCCCGACGCTGACCCTGGGCCTCTACTTCGCCGCCCGCGTGGCCCGCTGGATGCGGGAGGGCATGCTGGAGGTCCTGCGAAGCCCGCATGTGCAGGCCGCCCGGGCCCGAGGCCTCGGCGAGGCCGCCGTGATCCTGCGCCATGTCGTGCCCGTGGCCCTGTTGCCGGTGGTCTCCTACACCGGACCGATGCTGGCGGACCTGCTCACGGGATCGTTCCTCGTCGAGAATCTCTTCCAGATCCCGGGCACGGGCGCCTTCTTCGTGAACAGCTTCTTCAGCCGCGACTACACGCTGATGATGGGCATGGTGCTGTTCTACTGCCTGCTTCTGCAGGTGTTGAGCCTGGCGACGGACCTCCTGCTGCGGTGGATCGACCCGCGCATCGGATCATGAGCGGGCCCGCCTCCAGCCCGGGCCGACTGGCCCTCGGTCGGTTCCTCGAGGACCGCTTGGCGGTGGCCGGGATCGTGTTCCTGGCGCTTGCCCTCCTGCTGGCGGGGATCGGGCCCGGCCTGCTGGGCGTCGATCCCGACCGCGCCGGGGAATCGCCGCTGGCACCGCCGGGGGCCGGGCACTGGATGGGCACGGACATCCATGGGCGCGACCTGCTGGCGCGGGTGCTCGTGGGCCTGCGCATCTCCCTGGCGGTCGGTGCGGTGGGGGCGGCGGTGAGCCTGCTGATCGGGGTGGGGTGGGGCGTGGTGTCCGGGGCGGCCGGCGGCCGGACCGACGCCTGGATGATGCGGGGGGTGGACCTCCTGCAGGCCCTGCCCACCGTGGTGTGGGTGATGCTGGGCATGACCCTCTTCGAGGCCCGGTGCGCCGGCTGGCTTGCCGAGCGCTGGCCCGCCGCCCTGCCGGCCCTCCGCCTGGGGGCGATGATGATCTGCCTGGGCTCGGTCTCCTGGCTGACCATGGCCCGGGTGATCCGGGGTCAAACCCTGGCCCTCCGCGAACGCCCCTTCCTGCTGGCCGCCACGGCGCTGGGCGTTCCGCCGGTGCGATGGTTCCTGCGGCACCTGTTGCCCAACCTCTCCGGGGTCATCCTCGTGTACCTCACGCTCACCGTGCCCGCGGTGGTGCTCTACGAGTCGTTCCTGAGCTTCCTCGGTCTCGGCGTGCGCCCGCCGCAGGCCAGTCTGGGCACGCTGATCGCCGACGGCGCCTCACAGCTCAACCCGATCCGCGTGCGCTGGTGGCTGCTGGTCTTCCCCGCCGGCCTCATGGCCCTGCTGCTGGCCGCCCTGACAAGCGTCGGCGAAGGCCTGCGCGCGGCCTTCGAACCCCGAGGCGGTGATGGCCCACGGGCCTGATCCCGCCCCGGAGCGCCCATCCCGGCGAGCGCCCAACTCCCGGAACCCGCAAGGATGCCGCCCAAGGATGGGACCCATGTCCCCGGCAGATGGTTTTCCGCGCGCACGTGCGGCGCTTTGGCCATCGGCGCCTTCCCGGGGTCCGTCTGGTGGACAACCGGAACCATCCGGGGCCGGCCCGCGGTCGGATCCTCGGGCTCGGGTTCCGCCGGGCGAGTTCGGACGGGACCGGGATCGGCGGGGATTCTGCACGGGGCTTCATGGAATCCATGCGTCCGGCGGCAGGATCGGTCGGGCGGGGGACAGACCGGGCGGAGGTCGCGGCCCATGGCATGACCGGTGCTGGTTTTGGGGTGTCGGTCCCCGTCCACCGCAACCCCATCCTCCCTGTCATGATCCTGCCCTCCCAAGTCCATCGGATCGTCCTTGCCCTGACCCTGGTGGCGGCGCTGCCCTCGGGGGCCGCCCAACTCGAACTCGCCACCGCCACCGTCGCCGACCTCCAGACGGCCATGGAGCGGGGAGCCCTGACCTCCGAGAAACTCGTCGAGCTCTACGTGGCCCGCATCGACGCCTATGACCGGAAGGGGCCGAAGCTCAACACGGTCATCACGCTCAAGGAGCGCTCGGCGGCATTGGCCGAGGCGCGTGCGCTGGACGCGGAGCGCAAGGCCGGCCGGGTGCGCAGCCCGCTCCACGGACTGGTCATCCTGGCGAAGGATGTCTTCGACACGAAGGACCTGCCCACCACGGGCGGGTTCAAGCCGATGGCCACCTCGCGCCCCCGATACGATTCCTTCGTGATCGACCGTCTCCGTTCGGCCGGGGCGATCGTGCTGGCCAAGCTCAACCAGTCGGACTGGTACGGCATCGCGCCCCGAGGCGCCTCGACGCTGCAGGGCCAGGTGCTCAGCGCCTACAACCCGGCCAAGTTCCCCGGCTCGTCCAGCTCGGGCACGGGCGTCTCGATGTCGGCCTGGTTCGGCACCGTCGGACTCGGGTCCGACACCGGGGGGTCCATCACGATCCCGACGGCCCAGAACAACCTCGTCGGGTTCGCGACCACGCACGGGTTGGTCTCCCGCACGGGCATGATGTGGAGCTCCCCGCGTCAGGAAAACGGCGGCCCGATGGGGCGGAGCGTGTACGACTGCGCCGCCGTGCTCGACGTCATCGCCGGATACGACGCGGCCGACCTGGCCACGGAGGCCTGCGTCGGTCGATTGCCCGATCGTTCCTACGTGAGCTTCGTGCGCAAGGACGGCCTGGCTGGAGCCCGGCTCGGGATCCTGCAGGACATGATCCGCACGGGGCGTGGCCATGAGGACGGTGTGGCCTTGTTCCGCAAGGCCGTCGCCGATGCCAAGGCCGCGGGGGCCACGCTGGTGGAGGTGCGGTCCGGCAGCGACCTGGTGTCGGCCCAGGCCGACGCGGGCGCCTCCAACCACGAGGTGGCGGTGGCCATCAACAAGTACCTGGCGGCGCTTCCCCCCGAGGCGCCGGTCCGGACGGTGGCCGAGATGCTCGAGAAGGGCGCGGGCATCGTGAAGTCCAACATCGTCGAGGCGTCCAAGTCGACCGTCCCGCTCGAGCGGAACGCCCGCCTTGTCGCCGCCTACCGGCAGCAGGACGCCATCCGGGAACTGCTGGTCCGGCTCATGGACACCTGGCACCTCGATGCGTTGATCCTGCCGTTCCGGACCTTTGAGGTCGACGCGGTCGGCCTGAGTTCGGCCCATACCCAGACCCCGGAGGCGCGCAACAACCTGAGTTCCTACACCGGACTGCCGACGATCGTGGTTCCCGGCGGATTCTTTCCGGCCGATGGCATGCCGTTCGGGGTCCAATTCCTCGGGCGACCCTTCGCCGAGCCGGTCCTCATCCGCGTCGCCAGCGGCTTCGAGGCCGTGACCGGCCATCGCAAGGCACCCTCCTCGACCCCGCCCCTGGCTGGGGAGACGATCTCCTATTGAGGTTCGTGGACGGTTCCCGCATCCCGACGGTTTCGGTGGTTTCCGCCCACCGGACTGCCGGAAGGCCTCAGCGGCCGGGCACGGGCCCATCGGTACGAGGGTCCATTGGGGTCCAGCCTCGGGTTGGCCCGCGATGGGATGACCGACTGAACCGCCCGGGGACCCGCTCTCGACGAGCCTCTCCGGGGGGCGTGCTCAGTCGATGCGAATCCGCCAGAACCGCATCGGGCCGGCGCCGGTCGGCACCGGGAGCGCGGTCGAGATGCCGTCGCCGCGGAGGGACTCCAGTCCGGGCACGGGTGTCCGGGTCGACAGGTCGTCGCTGGTGTCGATGGCGTGGCGCCGGTCGGGCCACGCGGTGGGCCTTGGCAGTGCCTCTCGGCCGCCACCCCCGCCTCGGGCGGTGGCGGGAGTGGCTCACCGGACGCTGACCGTCAGAGCGAGCGCACGAAGCGGTCCATGCGGGCCAGGCCCTTCTCGATGTTGGCCAGGCTCGTGGCGTAGCTGATGCGCAGGTAGTCGTCGGCGCCGAAGGCGATGCCGGGGACGGCGGCGACCTTCTCCTGCTCCAGCAGGCGGGCGCAGAAGTCGGCCGACTTCAGGCCGGTCTTGGAGATGTTGGGGAAGAGGTAGAACGCCCCCTTGCTGTTGACGCACGAGACGCCGGGTATGGCGTTGAGCATCTCCCAGGCGTGGGTGCGGCGCTTGGCGTACTCGGCCAACCAGCCGGGCAGATGGGCCTGCGATCCGGTCAACGCGGCCACGCCACCCTTCTGGGCGAACGAGCAGGGGTTGCTGGTGCTGTGGCTCTGGATGGCGTCGATGGCCTTGGCGATGGGCTCGGGTGCGGCGAGGAAGCCCAGGCGCCACCCGGTCATGCTCCAGGCCTTGGCGAAGCCGTGGACGATGATGGTGTGGTCGTAGTGCGCCTGGCTGAAGCTGGCCACGCTCTTCACCTGCGCGCCGTCGTAGGTCAGGTGCTCGTAGATCTCGTCGCTCATGATGAGCACGCCCTTCTCGACGCATACGTCGCCGAGGGCCTTGATCTCGTCGGGGGTGTAGACGCTGCCCGTCGGGTTGCTCGGTGAGTTGAGGATGAAGAGATGGCTGCGGGGCGTGATGGCGGCGCGCAACTGCGCCGGCGTGACCTTGAACTCGGTCTGGTCGGTGGTCTCAAGGATGACCGGCGTGGCACCGGCCAGCTTCACCATCTCCGGATAGCTCAGCCAGTACGGGGCCGGGATGATCACCTCGTCGCCCTCCTGGCAGGTGGCCAGGATGACGTTGTAGCAGGAGTGCTTGCCACCGTTGCTCACGATGACCTGCGAGGGCTTGTAGGTGAGGCTGTTCTCGCGCTGGAACTTGTCGGCGATGGCCTGGCGCAACTCGGGGATGCCGCTGCTGGGGGTGTACTTGGTGAAGCCGGCGGCCAGGGCGGCGGCGGCGGCGTCCTTGATGTGCTGCGGGGTGTCGAAGTCGGGTTCACCGGCTCCGAAGCCCACGACGTCCTCGCCCTTGGCCTTCATCTCCTTGGCCTTCGAGTCGATGGACAGGGTCAGGGACGGGGACAGCGAGGCGGCGCGGCGCGCGATCGGGTAGTTCATCTTGCTAGAATCGGGGCGGAGGTTGGGGCGGCCGGAGGACCGCGCAAGCCGGATTTTTGAGCCCGGGATGGCGAGCCCCGGGCCCTCGGGCCGGCCAAGGGCTCCCCGGGCGGGGTCCGGGCCCCGCCTGCGGAAGGGGCCTGGCCCCGCGTCACTTCGGCTGGTCCACCCCCTTGAGGCGGGGGTCGCGCGAGGCCTGGCGTCGCAGGTCGTTGGCCTTGGGATCCTGCGCGAGGCGGGCGTCGCTCAGGGCGAGGGCCTTGCGCAGGGCCTCGGCCCCATCCTGCTTGCGCCCCGTGGCGATCTGGATGGCCGCGAGGTCATACCAGCCCTCGGGGCGCGAGGGTTCCGCCGCGGTGTACCGGGCCAGGGCGCTCTCCACCTTGTCGACCCGCCCCAACTGGCGATACCCGTCCACCAGCGACAGCAGGACCTCGGACTTGGTGCCCGTGTTGGTCAGCAGCACGTCCAGCGTGTCGACGGCGAGGTTGCTCTGGCCCGACGAGAAGTACGCCGAGGCCAGGTCGAAGACCGCCCGGGCGTCGGCGTTGGGTCCCGACGCCTTGGCCTTGGTCTGGGCGTCGGCCTTGGGCGGCGCGCTCTTGAGGATGCTCTCCAGTTGCTCGACCAGGTTGCGGATCCCCAGGTTGTCGGCGTCGAAGACCTCGCAGGTCTTGGCCACCAGCAGGGCGTCCTCGTAGCGGCCGATGGTGGCCAGCAGTTGCGAGTAGTTGAAGACGGTCTCCGGGCTGTAGGGGCAGAAGGCGAAGGCCTGCTTGAGGGCGAACTCGGCCTCCTTGATCATCCGCTGCTGCACCTGCGGGCTCGGCGGGGGCGAGTTGATGCGCATGGCGTAGATGGACTTGCCGATGGCGTTGCGCAGCTTGGAGAAGGCCTTCTGGGCGTTGTCGTCGCGCACGAAGGCCGGGTCGCCCTTGAAGCCGGCGAGGTCGCGCTGCAGATAGGTCTTGAGCGCCCAGTCGCAGACCTCGCGCACGGGCGTCTCGTACTTGATCCAATTGCCGATGAAGCGCTCGGAGTATTGGCTCCAGTACTCGTGGTCGCGGCGGACCATCTCCTCGGTGATCTCCGGCACCGGATTCCGCTCGATTTTCATGATGATGCCGTAGGGCGTCAGGTGCGGGTACATCCAGTCGAGGGGGAAGGACTCCTCGATGTAGAACTCGTGGCCGGGGTTCTTGTCGAAGATGACCTTGGTGAGCAGGCCGTTGATCTGCATGACGGCCACCTGGCCCGTGACGGAGATCCGCCCGTCGGGCAACTGGACCACCTGCTCGCCCGGCTTGAGGTTGTTCGGGTAGCGCTTGGCGGCGTCCATCGTGTAGTCGCTGAAGGCTTTGCCGGCGTCCTCCGGTGTGGCCGAGAAGATTTCGCGGTCGGGGTAGAGGCCGCCCGGGCTGGCCGTGAAGAGCCCCGGGAAGGCGCCTTCCAGCAGCAGGCGGTTGAGCCGGATCCGGTTGGGGGTCGGCGGATTCTGCGCGGCGAAGGCCCGGACATGCGGGGTGAGCTTCGCGGTGGCGAACCGGGCCGGATCGGTGGCGAGCGACGGGCCGCGCAGCAGGCGGTTCAGGCCGTCGGCCACGGCCGCGGGCGTCGAGGCCCCGGCCAGCTGTTCCTTCAGGTGCCGCGAGAGGGGGTCGGCCGACCCGTTGACCCGGGCGAGGAAGGCGGGCAGGTCCTTGAAGTGGTCCGGCTGGAAGAACGATTCACCGGCCCGGCGATCCTCCTCGATCGACGCTCCCAGGCCCTGGATCGCGCGATCGAGCGGCGCGAAGAGCGAGGCCGCGGTGTTGGTCTTGCCCCGGGCCTCGGACTTGGCGTCGTTGAGCATTCCGAGGAAGAAGGGCTTGTCGTACTGGTACTGGTCGGAGCGCTGGTAGTGCGCGCGGATGTAGTCGAGGTAGGTGTTATCGGCCAACGCGTTCTGGGTGATGATGCAGACGTCGCGTCGGTCGAACCCCGGATCCAGGCGGTGCTTGGCCGGGGTGAACGACTCGGCGAAGATCATGTAGGTGGGGCAGAAACGCCCCGGGTCGGTGCCGCCATACAGCACGGCGTGCGGCGTCATGGCCGGGTAGAGCGGCACGCCGTTGGTGTCCTTCGGGGCCTTGCCATGCCCGGCATCCCGGCCCGGCTCGAACATGTCGTGCCCGAACCAGTAGCCGAAGAGGTGCCCGCGCTGCTCATTGTCGCCCCAGTGCGAGAGGATGCTGTCGAAGGGGATCAGGGCGAAGATCGCCAGCACCGGGGCGATCCGGATGCTCTGGCGGTTCAGGAGGATCCACCCGGTGAAGGCCACCGAGAGCGCCAGGCTCAGCGCGCCGGCCACCCGCAGGATGGTGAAGACGGTGCTGAGGTGGATGTCGACCAGCTCATAGAGGTTGAAGGCGCAGGCCACCGCGCCGCCCACCCACATCCAGAACCGCGTGTTGCCCGTATGGTACTGGGTGACCAGCAGCGCCGCGACGATCGACAGGCCGTAGCCCACCGCCAGCGCGATGATGGTGTGCGACGAGGTGAAGAACACCTTCACGAGTTCCTTGGCCGACTTGTCGAGGCCCGGGTTGAGCAGGATGAGCAGCAGGATGGCCAGGCACAGGTAGATCGCCGTGAGGCCGATGAGCCAGGCCCGTTCGCGCAGGCGCATCCGCTTGAGGAAGGCGAAGGGCACGAGGCCGACCAGCAGGTTGGCCCAGTTGAACTCCTCCTGTGCCCCTTGGGCGTACATCCAGAGCTGGCGGAAGATCACCACCGGATCGGTGCTGGGGTTGGTCTTTTCGTACTGCCCGCGGGTGAAGGCGTGCACGAAGCCCTCCCACGTGCGCGGGTAGCCCCAGTTCATGGGCGGGTTCGAGGCCGAGGCCAGCGGCATGTACAGGTAGAAGGCCGCGCCGACGGCGAAGGCCAGGCCGGCGAACAGCACGACGTGCAACTGGTCGCCCAGCTTGCCCGTCTCGGAGGCGAGCCAGAGCATCGCCGCCAGCGAGCCCAGGCCGACGAGGTTGTAGATCATGAACACCGGCACGTTGCCCTCGAAGGTGTGGATCTTGCCGGTGAAGTGGGCCAGCAAACCGAGGAGCCAGATGATCGTGTTGCCGAGGAAGAAGTCCCGGCCGAGGCGTTTGTCGGCCGCCGCGATGGCCACCTCGATCCCCATGGCGGCGACGATGAGCGTCTGGTGGTTGCAGAGGCACAGGCCGAAGAGGAAGAACACCCCGTGCAGGTACCGGCGGCGGTCCGGCCGGTACATCCACAGCAGCAGCAGGCAGAACATGCCCACGAGGTTGAGCACCGCCAGGGTGTACACCTCCACGATCACGCCCTGGCTCCAGATGAACCCGTTGAATCCCAGCAGCGAGCCGCCGACCCAGGCGGCCACGAAGGTGATGGCGTTTTCCGTGCGCCGGGGCAGGTCCTTGAACAGGTCGATCCCCTCGAGGATGAGGCTCGATCCGCGCGAGATGAGCAGCGCGGTGAGGCCGGCCGACAGGGCCGCCGCCACCGCCGAGGAGACCGCCACTCGCCAGGCGATGCTGGAGAAGGGGAGGATCTTGGTGAAGAGCCACGAGTAGATCGTCCAGACCGGATAGCCGGGCGGGTGGGGCACGCCGGCGTACATCGAGCCGACGGCCAGTTCGCCCGAATCCTCGAGGGTCAGGTCGGGGGCCACGGTGTACAGGTAGCCGGCCATCACGAAGAGGGTGACGAGCACGAAGGTCAGCCAGTCCATGGGACGGAAAAGCCGGCCCCGGGGCTCGCCCGATGGAGGAGCGCCTTCGGGGGACGGTTCCGGGGGCTTTGGTGGCGCCGGCGACCCGGGGCGCGATGCCGGATGTTTCGCCCCGGGTGAACTCCAGCCGGAAACCTTGGAGGAATGCTTGGTGTCCATTCGATCGATCGGGAAAAGCGGTGTCCAGGGCTGGTCCCGTGCGGGGATGACCCGCGAAGGAGGAACGGCCCGAGAGGCTGTAAGTGGAGCGGGGGGAGCTTTGGTTTGTCGACGTGAAACTGGGATGGGTGGCCTCGGGGAGTCGGCGGGCTGGCTCCGGTCGGGGCCCAGGGCGTCGCGATCCTTCGGTCCGCACCTGGCTCGTGGTCTTGGTCTCCTCCGCCAGCCATCCGTTCAACGCAACGGCCGCCGATGGCACGGTTCTCCGTCACCCCGCCATTCGGCAAACTCCGTTCTGGGCTTCGGTCGGGAGCTTCGACGACACTGCGGTCCGGTCCGGCGGCCGTGCCGGGGCCGGAGCCATCCCATGCAGCAACCAATCGCCACCTCCGGTGTTCTTGAGGGCATGTCGACGTCCCCTCGGGAGACTTCTGGTTTGCCGCCCGCCGGTTCGGGCCGGAATTCCTCCCCCGTGCGCGTTTGGTTTCCACGGTGGGGCCTCGGGACGCTCCTGCTCGCCAGCGCCCTCGCCGGTTTGTCTCCGCTCGATCGGGCGATGGCCGAGGCGTCCAAGACGGTGCCCGCCGCCTCGGCAGGCGTCGACGCCGCCAGGTCGGACGCGGAGCCCGCCGACGCGGGAGCCCCGGAGGCCCAGTCCGCGGAGGGCGCGGAGCCGTCCGGCCCCACCCACCGGTACGCCCGCATTCCCAAGCGCAATGCCTTCGGCATCAAGCCGCCGGCTCCGCCGCCGCCGCAAGAGCCCGAGAAGGAGCCACCCAAGGACCGTCCGGAGTTCTTCCTGACCGGGTTCACCACCGTCCGTGGCGAGAAGCGGGCCTTCGTCGCCTATCAGCCGAAGGGCAAGCCCGTCCAATATCCGAGGGCCCTGATCCCCGACGAGGAGGTCGGCATCGGCGACGGCGTGCTCAAGCTGGTGTCCATCGATCCCATCGAGAAGGCCGTGACCATCGCCTACAACGGCGAGGAGATCCCCCTGAATTTCAAGGACAACGCGGTGAAGGTGACCGGCGGGACCGGAACGGCTCCGGCGCCCGGCGCACCCGGCCTGCCCCCCGGGGTTCCCCCCAGTGCCCTCCGGGGCAACCAACCCCCTCCGCCCGTGATGAATGTGCCCGGAAATGTCGGGGGCATTCCTGGGGCGATGGGGGCCGGAGGGGTTCCCGGGAACGTTCCCATGACGGTCGCCCCGACGGTGATCGGTCGGGGCGGGGTCATCTTGAGCGGCGGGGCGCCCGGGGCGACCCCCCTGTCACCGAACGCCATCCAGGCCGGCGGAACCCCCATCCACAACGGTATCGATGTCCCTGCGGTGGCACCGGCCCCTGACCAATACGGCGGTACCGTGCCGACGCCCATCAGCCGCATCGGCCGGGCCGTTCCCCCGCCTCCCCCGGCTCCCTTCCCGGGTCTTCCCGGCCCATGAAGGGCGCCCAGGGTCGTCGCCCAAGGTTGGCGCCCAAGGTTGGTGCCATGGCGTTTGCCTCCGGGCTGGTCCCTCGGGAGGCCTCCGGGTGGTGGAGTCGAAACCATCGAAGCGGTCCTGCGTCCGTGGCCCAAGAGTCCCAGAGGGCCCTTCAGCCGCCCCTCAGCCGATCTCGGTCCTTCGGGCCTCCTGGATCAGGCGGACGATCCTGGCCGTGTCCTTGATCCCCGGGGCCGACTCGACGCCGGACGACACGTCCACCGCGTAGGGCCGCACCTGGCGGACCGCCTCGGCGATGTTCTCGGGCTTGAGACCGCCGGCGAGGATGACCGGATGCCCCAGCTGGCACGCCTCGACGGCAAGCCCCCAGTCGAAACGCGCCCCGGTGCCCCCGGAGGTCCCGGGCACATAGGCGTCCAGCAACCAGGCATCGCAGGCATCCCGATGCCTGGGAAGCCGCCCGAGGGTCTCTGGGCCCCGCATCCGGAAGGCCTGGACGACCCGGACGCGATGACGCAGGCCGTGGCCCACCTCCGGGGGTTCGTCGCCATGCAACTGCACCGTGTCGAGCCGCGCCTGGTCGATCACGGCCCGCATGAGGGCCGGATCGGCATCGACGAAGAGGCCCACGCGGCTGACGAAGGGGGGCAGGCCCCGTGTGATTTCCGCGGCACGCGCCGGCTCGATGAACCGGGGCGTGCCGGGCACGAAAACGAACCCCAGCGCATCGGCCCCGGCCTCGATGGCGGCCTGCGCATCCTCCTCACGGGTGATGCCGCAGATCTTGATGCGCAGGGCCATGGGTTGGATCGGATCCTCGCCGGGACTCAGAATTGACGATCGGTCACCGCGCCCTCGCTGGCGGTGCTCACCGTGGCCGCGTACTTGGCGAGGATACCCCTCGTGTAGTTGGGCTTGGGCTTCTTCCACGCCTTGAGACGGGCCGTCAGTTCCTTGGCCGGGATGCCCAGCGTGATCTCGCGCTTCTTCGCGTCGATGGTGATGGGGTCGCCGTTCTTGATGACGGCGATCGGACCGCCATCAAAGGCCTCGGGCGTGGTGTGGCCGATGACGAAGCCGTGCGAACCCCCGCTGAAGCGGCCGTCGGTGATGAGCGCGACCTCCTTGCCGAGGCCCTTGCCCATGATGGCGCTGGTCGGCGAGAGCATCTCCCGCATGCCGGGGCCGCCCTTGGGGCCCTCGCCGCGGATGATGATCACGTGGCCGCTCTTCACCTGGCCCTTGAGGATGCCCTGCAGGGCCTTCTCCTCGTTCTCGAACACGATGGCCTTGCCGCTGAAGGTGAGGCCTTCCTTGCCCGAGATCTTGCCCAAGGCGCCGCTGGGGCAGAGGTTGCCCCGGAAGACGACCAGGTGGCTGTCCTTCTTGATGGGGTTGTCGAAGCCTCGGATGATGTCCTGACCGGCCGGGTAGGTCGGCGCGTTCTTCAGGTTCTCGGCCATCGTCTTGCCGGTGACGGTCATCACGTCGCCGTGGAGCAACCCCTTGTCGAGCAGCATCTTCATCAAGGGCACCGTGCCGCCGATCTCCACCAGTCGGGCCATCACGTACTTGCCCGAGGGCTTGAGGTCGGCCAGCACGGGAACCCGCTTTCCGACGCGCGTCCAGTCGTCGATGGTGAGCTTCACGCCCGCGCAGTGGGCCATGCCGATGAGGTGCATGACCGCGTTGGTCGATCCGCCGAGGGCGATGACCACCGTCATGGCGTTCTCGAACGCCTTCTTGGTCATGATGTCGCGCGGGCGGATGTTGTGCTTCAGCAAGTTCAGCACGGCCGCGCCGGCATGCTCGCAGTCGCGGGTCTTGTCCTGCGACACGGCCGCCTGGGCCGACGAATTCGGCAGGCTCATGCCCAGCGCCTCGATGGCCGAGGCCATGGTGTTGGCCGTGTACATGCCGCCGCAGGAGCCGGCGCCCGGGATGGCCACCTCGGCCACCGCCTCGACGTCCTCGGCCGAGCAGGCGCCGGCGGCATTCTTGCCGACCGCCTCGAAGATGTTCACCAGGTCGACATCCTTGCCGCCGAGTTCACCCGGCAGGATCGTGCCGCCGTAGACGAAGATGCTCGGGCGGTTCAGGCGGGCCATGGCCATGACGCAGCCGGGCATGTTCTTGTCGCAGCCGCCGACCGCCACGAAGGCGTCGAAGCCCTGGCAACCCACGACCGTCTCGATGGAGTCGGCGATCACCTCGCGGGACACCAGCGAGTACTTCATGCCCTCGGTGCCCATCGAAATGCCGTCGGAGATGGTGATGGTGTTGAACACCACGGCCTTGCCGCCGTTCTCGTTGATGCCCTGCGCCACGCTGACGGCCAGCTGGTCGATGTGCATGTTGCACGGGGTGACCATGCTCCAGGTGGAGGCCACGCCGATCTGGGGCTTCTGGAAGTCGTCCTTCTTGAAGCCGGTGGCGTAGAGCATGCCCCGGCTCGGGGCGCGCTCGATGCCGTCGACCACGATGGAGGAAAAGGGGCGGGGCAGGGAATCGCTGGAGGAGGTTGCGCGGGACGTCGGCTTGGAAGATCGGCGTTTCATGGCGGGCGGATCGTCGCGAAGGCGGCGCGCCGGCGGAAGCGCGAAAAACGCGTCCCGCCCCGGGATCCGCCCCCGGAGGCGCGCCCGGTCAGCAAATCGGCCGTTGCGGCTGCGGGGGGCGGTGCCTAGCTTCGGATGCGTTGGGAGCCTTCTCCCCCTGCATGAGACATTTTCTCGACTTCGAAAAGCCCATCGCCGAACTGCAGCGCAAGCTCGACGACTTGAAGGCCCAGCCCGGGACGCCCGCCCTGGGCATTTCCTGGGAGGAGGAGATCCGGTTGCTGGAGTCCAAGATCCAGGAAGCCCAGCGGCAGCTGTATTCCAACCTCACCCCGTGGCAGCGGGTCCAGCTTGCCCGGCACCCGAGGCGCCCCTACACCCTCGACTACCTGCGTCTGGCCTTCGACGAGTTCGAGGAACTGCACGGCGACCGCCTGCATTCCGACGACCGCGCCATGGTGGGCGGGTTCGCCCGCCTGGGCGGCCAGAGGGTGCTGGTGGTCGGCACCCAGAAGGGCCGCGACACCAAGGAGAACATCCTGCGCAATTTCGGCTCGGCCCACCCCGAGGGATATCGCAAGGCGCTTCGCCTCATGAAGATGGCCGACAAGTTCGGGCTGCCGATCATCAGCCTCATCGACACGGCCGGAGCCTATCCGGGCATCGGGGCCGAGGAGCGCCACGTGGCCGAGGCCATCGCCGTGAACCTGCGCGAGATGATGACCTTCGAGGTACCCATCCTCGCCTGCGTCATCGGCGAGGGGGGCTCCGGCGGGGCCCTGGGCATCGGTGTGGCCGACCGCGTGCTGATCCTCGAGAACGCCTACTACTCGGTCATCAGCCCCGAGGGATGTGCCGCGATCCTCTGGAAGGACCGCACCGCCGCGCCCAAGGCGGCCGCGGCGCTCAAGATCACCGCCGGCGACCTGGAGGCGCTCGGCCTGGTCGATGCGGTGTTGCCGGAGCCCCTCGGCGGTGCCCATCTCGATCCCGAAGCCACGGCCGCCACGCTGCGCCAGGGCCTGCTCAAGCATCTGGGTGAGGTGCAGGCCATGTCCACGGCCGGCCGGTTGTCCGCCCGCTACGCCAAGTTCCGGGCCTTCGGGCATTTCACCGAGCCGGACTCGAAGGCGGCGTGAAGCTCGCATCCCCCCTGGTCTTCCACCCGTTGCCCAAGGAGCGGGTCTGGGGCGGGCGTCGCCTGGAGACGCACTGGGGCAAGGCCCTCCCGCCCGGGGTGTCCATCGGCGAGTCCTGGGAGATTTGCGACCGCCCCGAGGGGCAATCGGTCGTGGCCGAGGGTCCGCTGGCCGGGACCTCGCTTCGGCAGCTCATGGAACACCATGGGCCCGACCTCATGGGCCGGCCGGTCGCCACGGGGGAGCGCTTCCCCTGGCTCGTCAAGATCCTCGACTGCCGGGACGACCTGTCCCTGCAGGTGCATCCGCCGGCCGACAAGGCCGCAGCCCTGGGCGGCGAGCCCAAGACCGAGATGTGGTATTTCGCGGAGGCCGACCCCGGAGCCGGGATCTATGTGGGATTCGAGCCGGGGATCACGCCCGAGGCGTTCACCCGGAGGCTGGACGCGGGGTCGGTGGCGGAGTGCTTCCGGCGCCTTCCCACGCGGCCCGGCGATGTGATGTTCCTGCCCAGCGGGCGGGCGCATGCGCTGGGGGCCGGCAACCTGGTCTTCGAGATCCAGCAGAACTCCGACACCACCTACCGCGTCTTCGACTGGAACCGCACCGGGCTCGACGGCAGGCCGCGCGAGCTGCACCGCCAACCGGCCCTCGAGTCCATCGACTTCTCCGACACCCAGCCGGAACGGGTGCCCGAGTTCTGGTCGAACCTCGCCCCCGGGGTGGCCGTGCGGCCATTGGTGCGGCATCGGTTGTTTTCGGTGGATTTGCTGCGCCTGCAGGCCGGGGCCTCGATCGGCGCCCTTGCCGGGGCCGGCGGGCCCTGCGTGCTGGGCGGGGTCTCGGGCACCAGCCTCGTCCGGGCCGGCGCGCAGGAGAGCCGCCTGCCACCCGGGGGCTTCCTGCTGGTGCCGGCCGCCGGGGCGGCCGGTGTGCGCCTCCACTCGCCCGGGGCCTCGCAGATCCTCCGGGTGACCCAAGGCCCATGAAGGATTCCGACAACACGGAAGGCCGGCCCACGCCGCCTGACCCCCGACCGGGCCCTCCCGACGACGAGCCCCGCGCGGAGTCGTCGCCCGAGGCCATCGAGAGCGACCTGCTCCGCATCCTCGTCACCGATCCCAGCTTCCGGTGGGCGGCGATCCTGGCCCTGCTGATGGCCGGTTCGGTGATCCTGGCCGTGGTCCCGATCTTCGTGGTCTCCACGCCGGAGATCGACCCGCCCTTCCGGGCCAGCCTGCTCGACAAGTTCCAGGCCCGGGCCCTGATCCGCACGGCCCGGGAGGCCGGGGCGGCCGGCCGGTTGCCCGAGTCGATCACCGCCTGGAAGACGGCCCTGGCCAACGACCTGGCGAGCCTCGAGGCGCGACGGGGGGCCCTGGAGGTGCTGACCGGAAGCACCGCATGGACGCAGGACGACGTGCGCTTCGGCTACGCCTGCGGCACCGAACTGCTCCACCGCACCGCCACCAACCGCCAGGAAGTGCTGCTCTTCGCACGCTTCCTCGACCATGTGGGGCATCATCCGGCCAATGTCGCCCTGCTGCGCGACCTCGCCACGACCGACACCGGCGAGATCGCGGGCTGGTTCGGCCGGTCGCTGTTCCTGTCCCGGCGCATGGACCGCTTCGAGGAGCTTTGGCTGCGGCAGCGGTCGGGCCTGATGACCACCGCCCCCATGGGCCTGATCGGCCCGGCCTGGGAGGCCGGTTGGGGCCCGATCACCGGCATGGCGGCGGCCCGGGACCGCCTGCTCGCGGCCGAGAAAGACCCGAAGCTTCAGGACGAGGCCTCGCGCCTGGTGCTGATGGTGGCCGAAAACCTTGGAGACGCCGCCGGATACGAGGCGGCCCTGGCCCGTCGTGCCGGTCGCCAGGCCGACGCGCTGGCCGACCACCTTGGGCTCTGGCGGCTCCTGGCCCGAACCGATCGCGGAGGCGAGGTCATGGATCGCCTCAAGGCTTTCCAACGCCCGCCCGCCAGCCCGGCCGAGGCCATCGGCCTGGTCGAGGCCCTGCAGGCCTTCGGCCTGGGCGACCGGGCCGTGGACCTGGGACTCGAGCAGGTGAAGGTCTTTCCCTACGCCCCGGACCTCTGGCTGGCCACCGCCGAGCTCCTGCTGGGCCGCGAAGACTGGACGCGCCTGCGGCAACTGGCCATCGGCATGCGGGGCGAGACCTCGCTGGCCGGCCGCATGGGTGCCTACAGCTGGTACCTCGACGGCCGGATCGACCTTGCCCTCAACCGCTCCCTCGACGCCGCCAACGCCTTTGGCCGGACCGCCGAGGGTGCCAGCCCCGACGCCGTGCTCGTGGCCCGGATGGTGGCCGGAATGCGCCGCGTGAACCGCCCCCAGGAGGCCGCCGCGTTGCTGCGCCGGGTCGAGAAGGACTTCGCCGACGATCCGACCTTCTGGTTCGAGGTGGCGGGCATCGCCGCCGAGACGCAGGACATGGACACGCTGGCCGAGGCCGTCGCACGGTCCTACCGGTTGCAGCCCGACAACCCCGTCTTCCGGCACAACCAGGCGGCCGTGCTCATCGCCACGGGCCGGCAGCCCGAGGAGGCCGTCCGACTCACCCTCGAACTGCTCAACCGCTCGCCCGAGTCGGTGTCCTGCCAGATCAATCACGCCCTCGCGCTCATCCTCCAGCAGCGCTTCACCGATGCCGCGGGTCTGCTGGCGCGGATTTCCTGGGCCGGCCGCAGCCCGCCCGAGGAGACCCAGATGCACTACGCCTGGATGCTCGTCGAGCAGTCCCGCGGGCGACCCGAGGCGGCGCGGACGCACGCGCGCGCCCTGCGCGAATCGGAGCTGCTGCCCCCGCAGCGTGCCCGCCGAGAGGTCGTGCTGGCCACGGGCGGTGCCCCGGGCAAGCCAGGTTGATCCCGGCCGGCGGTCCCCCCCCG